>JAJFLS010000610.1 GCA_021772595.1 Opitutales bacterium | reverse complement strand
CCAGACTGGAGGCTCACTTTGTTCCTCCCAGCGAATAACCTGCAATTCCCCATCCATTCCATAAACCCCAAGACATGTGAATAAACACACAAGGAAGAGTGAAAAAAAGTCATGGAGTTTCATAATAGTGAACTAATTCACGTGAAAGAACTTATCAGTAGACCGTATTAGGCTTTCGGCCAATGAAATCAAATAGCCCCGAATACTTCAAGGAAGTATCCGAGGCTAAATGACTACAATCACAACTACTAAACCTAGAACCTAAAAGTATTGGAAAGATAAATCGTCCTTGGATTCGGGACACGAACCACAGCGACTTGTCCGTCAGGGTTGGTTTTGACAGGAATATTTCCGCTTTCGCCCACCAAATTCCGGACGTTTAGCCGAATGCTCCAATCGACTTTTTCGTCCATTAAGGGCCGGCCGTAACTAATCCACGCGTCTCCGCTGAATAGTCCGTCATCGAAGAACGGACTGTTGACATCCGGAATGACTCCACCTTCTGGATTGACGATCTGAAGGTAACCGGTGGCCGCCTCGTCTTCCCAACGGACCGCTCCGCCAATTCCAAAGCCCTTAAAAGCCCCTTCCTGGAAATCGTAGGTGGTGACTCCAGTAAAACGCCACTCTCTTTGTTCATTAGAGACCGTACCATCCAGGGCTTGCGCCACTACGATCGGAAGCGGAAGCAGCTCTAAGCCCTCGCTGTGAAATTCTGCATCTTGTTGGAAGGTTGGATCATCCTGAAGCTCATCCAATCGAGCGGCTTGGGATGCCGCAACAAAGTCGGTGATTATTACACCCATCAACGGAGCAGTATTGGAAAACGAAGTTTCTTGCTGGCTGAGATTGGCCAGTATGCGCCAATTCGAGGTGACGTTGGCTACGAACTCTATCTCAAAGCCCTCGGCGAGCTGACTACGGGTGGCTTGAAGGTTAGGAATGGCATTGAACTGATACTCATCCCAGACTCCATCTCCGGATACATCTACTTGCATTGGATTTATCACGTCCTTCAGCGCCGAAGGAATCGCGCCCAACATAGCGTTGTAATAGGCATCATAGGTTTGAATCGGGTGGCCTCCGCCTCCGCCAGGAATAAGATCCAATTGGTCCTGAATAGGGATACCCATCAATTCGGCATCCCGGTGGTTGTTGATCCGCCCAAACGCATAATTGGCTAGGTTGGTGCCGACCCCGGCATTGATATTCCCCAGTTCAGTTTCGTACCAATTAAATTTAACGGTGTACTTGTTGTCATCCGTAGAGATCGTGAATCCGTATTCTTCGGTCGACCCAGTCGGCTGGCCAATAGTGGCTCCCAGGGCGTTGCTTCTCAAACCGATCGGATTGAAGTTCTGGGCCGTTGCCCAATGCGCCTGCAAATTGAAGGGAAGGTCTCCCAACCATTTTTCAGGGACGCGACCCACAACACTCCAGGATTGCGTGGTTCCTTTTTCTTCAACCGTAGGGGTGGAGGACAGTTTCGTGAAAGCGGGATTGTACACCCTATCCGCAAAAAACTGTGGCTCACTTGTATCCGAAGCCGCGTTTCTGGCAAAGTTTGAAGTGTCATCTTCCCTGCGGCCATAAAGCGCTACAATATGGTCGTCCAAAAAGTAGCTTTGCCAGGTTACGGCTTGCGCTTCGATATTGGTTTGGGTGATGCCTCCAGCAGTCTGAACGCTACTAACGGTCACATTGTTGACGTGAACCGCACGATCGCCGGCTACTCCATTGTTCAATTCCCCTGCAGGAGTGGTATCAACCCAGGCGAAGGGGAAACTGTCGCCATCCCTAGGCCGGATGAAATCAATAGGATGAAGGCGCACATCGTCTATGGAGTTGACGCCAATCAGGCTGGCACTCGTGTAGGGGATGAGATTAACGGCGCGACGGCCTACGCCCAAAGTGTGTTGCTGGGCCGAGTCTATATTGAACTCGCTACTGTCTGTCATATCACTAATTGCCACGTTGAAGGTGTCCTTGGTGTAATCGTTGTACAGTGCCGTGACGCGGTGCCGTCCCAGGTGCTTAGACCATCCGTCACTTTCTGATAGGTCGAACTCGTAGAAGGCCGTTGCCCGGAAGGTCTCGCGATCCGTGGTATCTAGTTGCGTCTTAGGCTGCCTCACCCAAGTCAGGGCCCGGCCCACATTCGGGTTGAGCTGACCGGTGGGCAGGTACTTTGACAGGTCGACGGAAACCTCGTAGGGCCCCGCCAAATTGGTGCCTTGACCCCCAGAGAACGGAAAGTCCTGGAGGGTGGTGTAAGATTGCGAGTCGTAGGCAACTTCAATACCGAGATCACCCTCCAAGAAGGTTTGCTCCAGGGCGACGTTTATGTCGTCGAAATCCCGCGAGACGGTGTCATGGCCATTGCTGTAGACGCTGTTGTAAAAGTCGAACACGTCGCGGTTTTGCAAGGTATTCGCAGCGAACCCGAGGCCAAAGCTCTCGCCCGCTGGACTCGTTGATCTTAAAGCGCGATATTGGTTAATAGGGGTGTCCGGATCAATACCTTCCGCCACGGCCGTGCCAACCAGTCCAGCGCTTTGATACGTGTCAGCACCGGAGTTCCAAGGAATCAAGTTATTGTAGGCGCCGAGCCCTGTTCCTCCTCCGACACTTGGACCCTGGCCTCTTTCAGAGAAAAATACGCCTACATGGCGAAAAGCCAACGCGCGAGCGGCGGTGTTTACATTGGCTCTACTTCCACCTTTCTCGTGGAAACGGGTGTCCTCAATGTCCTGAAACTCCCAGGTTCCCCCCTCACTGGGAGATACATTCCTAGCAAAAGCATCTATTCCGGTAAACTGCGAATTGCTTGCTGGCCAAGGACTGAACCAGTTGTCATAGGAGACCGTAACTGGAATCACTTCCCCTGGAGAACCATTCTGACTTCCGTCCTCCCAATTAGCCCGGAACGTGGTCCGGCTGCCATTGCCTTCGAAAAGGAGCCCATCCAGGGCCGCATAAAAACGGGTTTGATCTTCGAAGGCCTGCTTTTGCTTGGACTCTTTACCCTCCTCGACAGCGGCGATCCGCAAGGCAAGGCGATCCTCTATAAGCGATTTGTTATAGTCAAAGGTAGCGCGTATGCTGCCGTAGTTATCCAAGCGAATGCCGAATTCGCCGAAATCAGCATTGTGAATGGCTTGCTTGGTCCCGTTGTTGATAACCCCACCTGGGCTCCCAATACCGAAAAGAATCGAGTTGGGCCCTCGGCTCACCGTGACTCGCTCGGTGTTGTAGCTGTCAAAGGGGATGTCCGTGAGAAAGAACCCGCGCGTCAGATCCGCTTGCAGCAATCCTCGGACTCTCTGATTATTCTGGGGATTGGTTCTCTCTTCGGTTTGATAGTAGCGGCCGAATCCCTGGTCCGCCGCCCCGGTGAAATTTCCATGTTCGCCACCCACCTCGACGTTGGATACGTAAGACAGCAGCGTTTGGGCATCCGTCGCGGCCACGTCTTCCATAAATTGCTCCGTGACGACCGAAATTGAGGCTCCGAGATCCTTCAGGTTCGTTTTTATCCGAGTTCCCGCCAGGGTGCTGGTCGCTTGGTAACCGGTGCTATCGGCAGCCTCCACCGAAAACGGGCTAAGTTCGAAGACTTCATCCGGTTCTTCATTCTGGGCGAATAAGGTAGAAGAAGAAACACACATGGCGACAGCAAATGTAAAAACCCCCGCCAGGAGTTTGTAGTATTTTAGTGATTTCATTTTCATTTTTTGGTCTATTTTTTGAAACGTAGTTAAATAGCGCCGCCGGTACACATCACGCGGCCTCCGAAAAGCAGACGTTTATTGGGTATCGCGTAATTGGGGGCGGGTTTGTGGGGTCGATAATCTCAATTAATTCAGAACCCTCAATTTGGATTCTGCTAAACGCGTTTAGCGCCCATAGGTTCGTGAAACCGAGCGCGATGGTGGAAGTTACCCTATCAAATGGGGACGCTACGCTCAGGCCAACCAGAGCGCTTTTTAACCCTGCTTGGCGATAAGAACTTAAGTTTCTCATGGATACCTTTGGGTACTGGGAGACTGTTATATAAAAGCAATTCAACGGCATTTAGTTTATTAGATAATGACCACTCCCAACATACTCTGGTATTGCACGGATCAACAGCGTTTCGACACGATCGGAGCCCTGGGCAATCCCCACGCTCAAACACCCACCTTGGATAGCCTCGTTCGGGAGGGAGTCGCCTTTATCAATACGTATTGCCAGAGCCCGATCTGTACGCCCAGCAGAGCGAGCATCATGACGGGGCTCTATCCCAGCCGGACACGCAATACGCGCAACGGAAATGACACCTTTCCTTCGGACATTCCTCTCATTTCGAAACTGATCGCGGACTCCGGCTACACCTGTGGACTAATAGGAAAATTCCATTTGGTAAGCGCTGGCAAACGACCGGAGCCTCGACTGGATGACGGATTTGCATACTGGAAACATTCGCATGCTCCGCGAGACGACTGGCCTAAAGGTACTCACGCATACGCAGATTGGGTGAGAGAACAAGGACAGGATCTAGACAAGATGCGGAAGTCGCCCGAGCACGTGCGTCCCGAATACCATCAGACAAAATGGGCTTCGGATTGCGCCATCGAATTCATTGGGCAGGCCCACAGCAAACCTTGGATGCTCAACATCAATGTCTACGACCCTCACCCTCCTTTTATTCCCCCTGAAGAATACGCGCAGAAATTCAATCCAGATGATTTGCCGGGACCTCATTTTCGGGAAAGCGATATAAAACATCAGAAGTCCCTGGAAGTGATCGATTTTCAAGGAGAACCGGGAACACCTGAGGCGAACGATGCAAAATCGGCCCAAGCGAAATACTACGCAATGATCGCTCAAATTGACGACCAGTTCGCTCGAATTCTCCAGACCTTGGATGAGACCGGACAACGGGAGAATACAGTGATCATCTTTACTTCCGACCACGGAGAAATGCTGGGAGACCATGGTCTAATGTTTAAGGGGTGCCGCTTTTACGAAGGCCTCGTTAAGGTACCTCTTATTTTCTCATATCCCAAATCCTTTAAATCCAATCTGCGATGCAATGGCCTAGTCGAGCTTGTGGATCTCTCGGCGACTATACTGTCCCTGGCGAAAATCGAAATACCAGAATATCATCAAGGTCGTAGCTTGCTGCCGATATTGAAAGGTGAAATATCCGGCGATCGAATACGCGCGAGCGCTCGGTGTGAATACTTTGACGCGCTCGATCCGCACTTCACAGGAGGGACAGGCAGTTTCGCTACGATGTATCGGGATGAACGATACAAACTAACCGTCTATCACAATAAAGATATCGGCGAGTTGTACGACCTGATGGAGGATCCGTGGGAATTCAATGACCTATGGAACGACCCCTCTTATTCAGACATCAAGAACCGCTTGATTTACGAAAGCTTCAATACTCACGTCAACCTAACCACGGACGTTGGCTCCGAACGAATTGCCCCGATGTAAGGAGCAATCTCTCAGCCTTGATTCACAAAGCGGTCGACCCGACCTGCCCATGGCGCGAATACTCGATTGTCCAAAAAAATGATTGAAAAGTTAATCTCTATGCAGCAAGGCTTGCTACACCTAATGCCCCATTCTATTAACCCTTATTACGAGTTTTGAGAGCAGCTGAATTCTTACCTCTAAATCGATGAAAAAGTCGACCTTCGCGGACATCGCGCACGAAGCAGGCGTATGCAAAGCAACCGTATCACTCGCGTTGAGAAATAGCCCACGGATATCGGAACCGACTCGAAGACGGATACAATCCATCGCCATGGAAATGGGCTACCACCAAAACCCGTTGGTAGCTGCGAACATGTCGCAGATCCGGAAAGCCCGGAATGGGAACGAATCATTGCCTACAATCGGATTGCTAAGCACATGGATCGACGAGCAACGTGAAATGAAGCGAGTGGAGTGGCATATCCAATCCCGCTTTTTAGAAGGCGCCAAACGACGGGCCGTCGAATTGGGCTTTGATTTCGACTATCTGGAATTCGATTTAACCTATTACTCCAGCGATCGTATTCAACAGATTCTCGAAAGTAGAAACATATCGGGATTGATCCTCGCGCCGCTTCGATTCTCAAACTCGATCCTCAAGCTGGACTGGTCCAATTTCGCGGTGGCCTCCATCGGATTTTTGGACGGCTTAGACCATATACCGAGCGTCTTTTACGACAACTTTCGATGCATGCAGCATGTGCTGGAATTCCTAACGGAACGAGGATATCGGCGCATCGGCTTTATCACCGATTCCGAGAATGAAATGCGAGGCGGCCATTTATGGAATGCCGGTTTTCTGGAATACCAGAACCGGGTAACCGATCCCAAAGACCATGTGCCCATACTTCGAGTTCCGAAGCCAGAGCTCCTATTCGAGAAAAGCGATTACGAGGCGATGCATGTTTGGTATAAACGCAACAAGCCGGACGTTATTATCGCCTTCAGATCTAAAATACTAGAGTACTTTCTGAGCTTGGGATACAAAGTGCCCGAAGAACTTGGATACATGGTCTTAAACTGGTCTTCAAGAACGGATGGATGTTCCGGCTATCGCCAATGTCACGAAGAAATGGCCGAGGTCGCCATCAATATCGTTTCAGAGCGCCTTTACAACAACGATCGCGGCGAGTTGTCGAAGCCCAGAACGACGTTACTAAGAGGCGACTTCGTAGATGGATTTACTATTAAGTGAATAGGCCGCTTGGACTAGAATCGGAACGAGTGCATCCTCTAAGAGACTGTCTAATAAATGCCATAAAAGCTCGGGACGGCGCCCGAGCGCTACCCACATTTGAAGAGAGATTCAAGGTAGTGAACGGGCGCCGTCCCGTTCTAGCGATTCGCCACTGACTTATTGGCCAGTCTCTTATAAATTACACTAATACTCATACAATCAAAGAGCGATCTATTGAAAACCTCTTCAAAAACAACTACAAACGTTTTTTATATACTGATGGCCGCAGCGGCCATCAGTACAATTGTAGCAGCTGCTCTAGGAGCGTATTCACTAGCAGGTTCATCCACTGTTCTTCTGTTTCTTCTCTTGGCAATCAACTTTCAATTTAGCGAGACGGCAAAGACGTTTAGCTTCACCTGCCTCGTATTCGCGTTCTTCCTGGCCAGTCTCGTCTACCCAAATGCGTTTTTGATCGTGTCGGGATTCGACCAAAGAGCCTTAATCGTACCGCTCATCCAAATAATAATGTTTGGAATGGGGGCGACTTTGAGCCTTAGCGACTTCTCAACCGCTCTCAAGATGCCTCGCGCGGTGCTGATCGG
>JAJFLS010000609.1 GCA_021772595.1 Opitutales bacterium | reverse complement strand
ATCGCCAAGCCCATCGACCCCAACCGCTTGTTTGAAGTGCTCGCCAAATGGCTCGAGAAATCCGCTCCGACTGATTCGCCCGCTGCCGAAGTGGCAAAGCCGAAAGATGTAGATGCAACGCCGCTGCTGGAAGTGGAAGGTCTGGACACGGACGTCGGATTGCGGGTCGTCTTGGGCAACAAGTCTAAGTACGAAATGCTGTTGCGGAAGTTTGTGGATAATCACGGCCAAGACGTTGAAACGATCGAAATCGCGGTGGCTAAAAACGACTTTGAAACGGCCATCCGGACAGCTCACACGCTGAAGGGTTTGGCCGGCACTATCGGAGCGACTCGCTTAACGAAGGTGGCCGAAGCGCTGGAGGACGCGTTTGTGGCTAACGATTCGGCCGGTTGGGAAAAGGAATTGGAATCGTTAAGGTCGGGCCTCGACCCGCTTATCGAAGGAATCGTCCAAGGCTTGCCTCCCGAAACGAAGACGCCGCCTCCCGACCGTGCGTCTCCGCTTAACGGAGAGGCGGTTTTACCGGTAGTCGAGGAATTGAAACAATTGCTCAAGGAAGGGGATGCGAACGCGGTTCAATGTTTCGAGCGGCTCAGCAAAATGCCCGGTTGTGGACGTGTGAATGATCATCTCGATGGACTGCGAGAGTCGGTTAAGAATTTTGCCTTCGAGGAGGCCGCCGAAAAAGCGAGCTCTTTAGAAATGGCTATTCAGGAACTGATGGACGGGCGGAAACACTGATCAGGCTTTCGTTTTTTCCAAACACTGATCGACGAGCGACTGAAGGCCCTTGATGTCGAAATTCCCGGCCAATTCGAGAACGGCCTTGGATAACGGCTGGTAGCGTACGCTTTCGGCTGCGAGCTGGCTGGCCCATTCGCGGATGTCGCTCATGCTGCCTACTTTGATGAATCCCGCCAGCTCTTCGAGCTTTTCTGTCGAGGGCAAATCGAACTCCTCTTCCAGCGCGCTCTCAGATTCCCTGTCCTCGTATTGCCATTCCAACGACAGGTGCTCCTCGAGTTCGGTGGCCAGGTCGCTCCAGCTAATCGGCTTGATAAGAATGCTGGTAAAGCCGGACTCCAGCACCTCAGCCCGAGCCTGCTCCGACACGTTGGCCGAAATCGATATGAGTGGCATTTCCGCCAGCTCGGGAATCCCTCTCAGCCGCCTCGCGGCTTCCAGGCCGTCTAAGACAGGCATGCGCCGATCCATCAAAACGATGTCGGGCTTGGTCTTGCGAGCGAGAGCGAGCGCTTCGCGGCCGTTTTCCGCTTCGATCGTCTTGAATCCAAGCGGCGCGAGCATATCCACCAGGACCGCTCGATTGGAGTAGATGTCGTCGACGATCAGCACGGTGCGTCGCTCGCCAATGTAGCCAGTGATGACCCGCTCGGCCAGGGCTTTGGAAGGGACGGTATCGGAGAGCGCCAGCGTCAGCTCGAACCAGAACCGGCTGCCTTTTCCTAGTTCGCTCTCGATCTGGATGGAGCCTCCCATTGCCTCTACGAGACTGCGGCTGATGGCCAGCCCTAGCCCTGTTCCCTCGCTGGGATGGACGTTCTCGCTGTACTGCTCGAAAGGATGGAAGATCGATTCGAGCTTGTCGGAAGAGATCCCGATTCCCGTGTCCGTTACCGAGAAATGAAGAATGCAGAATGAAGAATTAGGAATGCCGGGTTGCGACTGTCCATTGACAACTTTAACTCGGAGGGTCACCGATCCGCTGTCGGTGAATTTGACGGCGTTTCCGAGGAGGTTGAGCAGGACTTGTCGCAAGCGCGTCTCGTCGACCTCGACGTTGTCGGGCAGGTCTGAGTCGAGTTCATGGACGAGCTTCAGGTCTTTCAGATTGGCTCGCGCTCCGACGATTCCTACGATCTTTCTGAGGAACGCGAGTAGGTGGATCGGCTGGATCTGTAGATCTAGTTTGTGGGCCTCGATCTTGGAGAGGTCGAGGATGTCGTTGATGAGGATTAGCAGGTGTTCGCCGCTTTCGCGGATCATGGAGAGATGCCTTCTCATTTCGGGCGGCGCTTCCTGGCGCTGCATGATTTGGGAGAACCCTAGGACGGCGTTGAGAGGAGTGCGAAGCTCGTGGCTCATGTTGGCCAGAAAAGCGCTCTTGGCACGGTTGGCGGATTCCGCTTGGTCCTTGGCCCGGCGGAGATCCTGTTCCATACGTTTGCGGTCGGTGATATCGCGCCAGATGGATAGGGAGTATTTTTTCCCCGTCTTTTGGTCGATACGCGAGGAGACATCGAGCAACACGTCAATGATTTCACCGCTCTTTTTGACTAGCTGGAGGTCGGCGTCGTTCACTTTGCCCGTGGTCACGAATTGTTCAAACGCCTTGTGGGCGGCCTCGAGGGAATCTGGATGATATAGCTTGAATATCTCCATTCCGATAACCTCGTCCCTTGCATAGCCCAACTCCTTAACGAATTTCTCGTTGCATTCGACAATCTTCCTGGTTTCTGCGTCAACCGATACCATCAGTCCCGGCGCGTTGTTGTAGAGGGCGCGGTGTTTTTCTTCACTTTCCGTCAGGTCGAGGGTGCGTTCGAGGACCTGGGCTTCCAAGTGCTCCCGGTGTTTTTCCAGTTCTTTCTCGGCTTGGTTCCGTTCGGTCACATCCCGCATGGTCCCCTCGACGGCGATCGCCTTATTGTTCTCATCGAAAAGCAGGCTAGCATTGCTCTCAACGGATATCACTCGGCCATCCTGCGTCCGAAAAGCCATCTGGTAGCCATTGCAGCGACCCGTTTCTTTCAGGTTTGCGATCAGTTCACCTCGTTTATCGGGATCGCAAAAGACATCCTTTGCCATATTCTTGCCGATCAACTGGTCGGGGTGGTCGCACTTCAACATTCTGGCCGTGGCCGGATTGACCGAAATAATGGTCCCATCCATATCCGCGAGAATGTATCCATCCTCTATCGTTTCAAAGATGCGTCGGTACTTGGTCTCGCTTTCTTTCAGGGCTAACTCGGCTTGTTTGCGCTCGGTGACGTCTCGGACCAATGCGAGCACATAAGGCCGATCGTCAATTTCCACCTTCGAAAAGGAGATTTCCGCTGGAACGACTTGATTCGACTTGGTGGTGCAGGTGAGTTGGTCTGACCGGAAGACATCCCCGGAAAGAACTACGCCCAGGACAGAGGAGAAGAGTTCCATCTCTCGGGGATGTATTTGGGAAATCGGCATGCCTTCGAGTTCTTCCTGGCTATACCCTAGTAGTTTACTGGCTTGCGGGTTCACTTCCACGATACACTGCTCGTGCGGATCGAGTAGAAAGATCGCGTCGGTGGCGGCATTGTACATGCTGCGCAAACGCTCTTCACTTTCTTGTAGCTCCCTCAGTAGATTTTTAGCCGTATCCAAAGCCTGGGTCCGTTCCATGACTTGGGCTTCCATGTTGGAATAGAGTTCAGCGTTTTCCAGTGAAATATCAGCCTGCGCTGACAACCATTCTAGCACCTTCAGGCAGCGTTGCGGGAAGGCGTTCGGGAGGCTTCCGTGCTCAATATAAAGGACGCGGCGAAACGGAGGGCGCCGGGAAATAGGCAGGCACAGTAGCGAAGCCGGAGGCTGGCGAGTGAAATATCCGCTGTCTCCGTAGGCTGCCATGGCGGCAAACGGCGCGGCTTCTGAGGTTTTACTCAGGTTGACGATCTGCCCCGCGTTCATCACATAGCGCACCAGATGCTCGGGGACTTCCATGTCGCCGCTCTTCGTCTCAGCCGATGAAGCCTCAATCACCAGTTTATCGTGGCGACGCAGAATAAAGACTCCGCGTTCGGCGCCGGAGGCGTTGACCATTATCGCAAGGAGTTGCTCCAGCAATAGCTCCGGGTCGACCTGCAGGGTGATGGTTTGAACCGCGCGCAA
>JAJFLS010000608.1 GCA_021772595.1 Opitutales bacterium | reverse complement strand
AGTGGCAGGTGACCATCAATGTTGCTCAACAAAAATCGGTTAAGAATAATGTAGTATTGGAAATGGAAGCGTTAGCAAATTTGACGACTGATCTTCTGAAGGAAAACGGTCTCTGGCTTCTTCGCGACGAACCCTCGAATTTAGAGGGTGGATCAGTCATCCGTGATCGCTGGAACACTACTACTGGAAACTCGATCGCGGCTCTCCGGGGTCAAGAGGGAACAAAATCTCAAGAGCAGCGTGAATGGCGGGTCAACTTCGTGAGCAATTATCGCTTCGCTGAGGATTCTTTACTCAAAGGTTTCTCTGTCGGTGGCGCAATGCGTTGGCAGGACAAAGTTGCCACTGGCTACGAGATCGAGTTTAACGAAGACCGCCTTGTGATTCCTCAATTGGATAAGCCCTTTTTCGGTCCGACTGAAAGCAGCTTCGATATATGGGTCAATTATAACCGAAAAATCGGTGGCGACAAAAAGTGGAAAGTTCAGCTGAATGTTCGCAATGTATTCGCTGACAAAGACTACATTCCCGTGTTCCATAATCCAGATGGTTCGGTTGCCGTTGCGCGCAACCCGAATCCGAAGGAAATATTCCTCACCAATACGTTCAGCTTTTAAGCTGAATATCTATTCTAAACGGGTAAGCCTCATAATAGTCTTTTAGAAGCTATTTTGAGGCTCTTAAATTCGACCTTTATTTAAATAAATGCTCTAGAATAGGCCACGGGGACAAGTTGGCAATTTTTTCAAAATATTGTATATCAACGAATTGTGGATGATGTCATTATACTTTTTTATATAAAAAGCGAATCAAACACCTGCCCAAATGAGGAAAGAGCAAAAAATAACATTGACCGGAGTGCTTCGGTAGGTTCCCGCAGAGGCCGTCTGTATGCAGACATTGACCGCACTCTAAAATGAGATGAGTACTATTATAAACATTGACTTTGTTTCACGACGAAAATTTATAAAAACAACAAGTGCCGCCGGCGTTGCGTCACTTCTGGCCAATGCGCCGAATGTCTTTGGGAACCACCATTCTGACAAGATACGAATAGGTCTTATCGGAGCAGGGGCCCGAGGAGTAGGTGCAGGTATTACTCATTGCGCGGAAGCCGACTCGAACATCGAGCTGGTTGCTATTGGCGATTTGTTTAAAGATCACCTGGATAGCGCGAAAGGCCGGATTAAAGAGAGCATGGCCAAAAGGAAGCTGCCGTTCGAAAAGATTTACAAAGTTTCCAAGGATAGAATGTTTCACGGTTTCGATGCGTATGAGAAAGTGATCGCTTGCGATTTGGACCTTGTCATCTTGGCCACTCCTCCGGTTTTTCGTCCCATCCATTATCGGGCCGCGGTCGAGGCGGGACTGCATGTATTTATCGAAAAGCCGGTGGCCGTAGATCCGGCGGGTGTAAAGGACGTTATCGTGGTTTCCAAACTCGCGGAAGAGAAAGGGCTCACTGTCGTAGCCGGGACGCAGCGTAGGCACGCTCCTTACTTGCAAGCTCTCGTCGAGCGAGTCCGCGAAGGGGACATGGGGGAAATTCTAAGTGGGCAATCTACTCGAATGGGCGGGGGCTTACTAGATTGGCGTTCGGACGAAAACGTGCGTCGATCTGAGTGGTCCGATATGGAGTGGCAATTGCGGCGCTGGCTGTTTACTACATGGGCATCGGGAGATTTTATAGTCGAGCAGCATGTCCATAATTTGGATATCGTCAATTGGATCATGGGTTCGACTCCGACCCAAGTGACTGGCATCGGTGGCCGTCAGGTTCGAACTGGCGAAGCGTATCCAAATGTATGGGATCACATTTCTCTGGAATATCTATATCCGAATGGCGCTCGAATTACTCATATAGGATCCCAGATCGAACTTGGCAGCAGACGCAACGACCTCGTTATGGCAGGAACGCGAGGACAGCTGAAAGCTAGTTTTGTTAACGCTAAGATAGAAGGTGAGCGTCCCTTTGAGTACAAGGGCGATTTTCCGGATCCAGCAGTTGAGGAATACCGCGCGACATTGGATTCCATTCGCAACGGCAAAGCCTTAAATGAGGGCGTGCGTATCGCTGAAAGTACCATGACTGCGATCATGGGTCGAATGGCCGCCTACACGGGACGATCTCTTCAGTGGAGTTGGGCAATGAATGCGTCCAAGCTAGATCTGACTCCCAAAAAGTGGGCGTTCGGAGATCTCCCTTTAGATGAAGCGGCTAAACCCGGTACAACCAAACTGATATAATCCAATTCCGGATTGCAATGATATGAATTGTCTATCGACCAGAGTTCAACTCATGAATCGCGCGTTCATTTTTCGGGCAAGCTTATATTGCTTATTTTGCTTGCCCTCGCTTTTAGCTAAACCTCTGCAGTGGAAAAATCTTTTTATTGATGAAGACCTTCCTGGTTGGATTGATGTCAATACGAGTCCAGATACCTGGCGGTTTGAGGATGGCGTTCTCATTTGCAAGGGGCTCCCTATCGGCGTGATGCGCTCTGAAAAGCAATATGAGAATTTCATATTGGAAGTGGAATGGAAGCACATGGTGGCTGGCGGGAACTCTGGAGTATTTATTTGGAGTGAAGGCGTGCCCTTTCCTGAAAAGACGCTTCCCAGAGGGGTTGAGGTCCAAATGCTGGAACTAGAAGCCTCGACTATCCGCAATATCGACCCAGGCTACGTAAGCGGAGAGCTTTTTGGCTCAATGAAACTCTACGTCAACCCAGACAATCCGCGTGGCACGCGAAGCAAGTCAATAGAGTTTCGTTGCAAGGGTAAAGGGGAGTGGAATAAATACCTGGTCATAGCGGTGGACGGTACTGTCAAACTATCCATTAACGGAAAATTCGTTAATGGCATCAGTAATTCCGAAATTAAAAAAGGCTACCTTTGCATGGAGTCAGAAGGAACTGAAGTTCATTTCCGAAACATGAGAATCATGGAACTCCCACCTGGAGTCACAGCCCCAAGTCAAATAGCGCCTTTGGTAATACAGGAACAGCATCGTCACGGTGGAGGCGGCGGACGGGGAAATACAGCGCCTGATGCTGCCGGACAGCATTAGGCCTCGCGGCGCCTTGGGCTTTCCGCCAAGCGCCGGTGAGACCCAGCTTATGAACATCTACGTCCGCGATCTTTGAACCCGAAAATGAAACTAACCTCAATGAACTTCCACTCAATCCGTATACGCGCTATTCAGCTAGCATTGTCTCTCATGATTTCCAGCCTGCTGCTTTCCTCTATGCATGGGGCGACTGACGAACTCACAGTCGTCGCCATTTTGCACGACGAGACGGCACTCGCTGGCGCGCACGACATCGAAGTGCGCGATGGACTGGCCTACATCGCAGGCAAGGGCTTTACCTCGCGTGCTCTGCCGAAAAATGGGGTCTTCCCCTACAAGAAAGGTATGGGCGGCTCATTTGCGATTGTCGGTGTGAAAGATCCGGTCGCGCCGAAACTTCGCTGGTCTGCCCGCGACCCTTTAAATTACCAGGACGCGGAGACGGTGCTGCCACTCGGCGACGATCGCCTGCTCGTTGGTTCAAAAGAGGTGCTTCTCTTCGATGTCGCTAACCCGGCTCAGCCTAGGCTCATCGACCGTTTAAATGACCGACCGCAGATAGATACGATAAACGGCCTAGTTCGCTTGGGTGATATCGTGTTCGGGGCCAACAAGGAGGGTCACCTTTTTACTATAGATGTATCCTCGCCGGATCAACTTAAACTGGTGGCTGCGCGTAACGTGCAGAAACTCGACGCGCTCACGAGACCTCACGACGCAGCCATGAGCGGCGAACTGCTGGTCACTGTCGCGCCGGAGGATTTTGGCAGAACAAGCGATCCTGGGAAGCTGGCCGTCTATCGCGTCATTGATCCGGAAACCCACCAGGTGTTGCCGCCTGAGCAGTGGACGCTAATGGGGCGAATCACGGACAGGCGCCTCGCCGGAGCCAATCGCGTGATGACGCGCGGCAGCTTTGCTTATGTGGGCAGCTCGCTGTCCCCGATGAAAGGGCGTATGGACGGTCTTAGGCCTATGGTTTCCATCATAGATCTTACGGATCCTACGAAGCCCCGTCTGCGCGGCAATGTTGATTTTCCGGATCCTGATACGCAGGGCCCGAATGGCCTTGAGGTCGCTGGCACAGTGGTCTTCGCCGCCGGCGGTCGGACCGTTCAGGCCATTGATGTCTCGGATCCCGACGCCCCGTACGAACTGGCGCGCTACACTTCAAGCGCAACGTTCCCCGGTGGCAAGGACGACGCCCATGACCTTGTCTATCACGACAATCACCTCTTCGTCACAGCGCAGAATTCGCACTCCCTTGTGGTATTGCGTGTGGCAGGCAA
>JAJFLS010000607.1 GCA_021772595.1 Opitutales bacterium | reverse complement strand
AGCGCCGGTGAGCCCCATTTCAGGAAAAGGTCCCCATCCATAAATCAGACACGGATCGAGAAGGATGTTGATACCATTCCCTATCCAAAGCGCCCGCATGGCGAGGGCGGCGTCGCCTGCGCCGCGGAAAACGGCGTTGTTCAGGAACAGGTAGACTATGACAATATTGGTGCCGAGCAGAATGGCGGTGTAATCGGCGCCTTCCTCAACGACGGCCTGTTCGGCTCCCATTAACTCAAGAATGTCACCGCCAAAGTAGAATGCCGGGAGACCGGTCAGCACCGCGACCGCAGCGCCCAGGTAGAGCCCCTGAGCAGCGGCCGCCGAAGCGCCGCGGAGATTCTTTTCCCCGATCCGGCGGGCAACGGTAGCGGTCAGGGCCATGGAGAGCCCCATGGCCAGAGCATAGATCAACGTTAATACCGACTCGGTGAGACCGACCGCTGCGGTGGCTTCTTTGCCCAGCGATGAAACCCAGTAGATGTCGGTGATGGCGAAAAGCGACTCCATCGCCATCTCCAACATCATTGGAATGGCCAATAAAACGACCGCTTTTCGAACGCTCCCTGAAGTGAAATCGTGATGCTTGCCGGAAAGGGAATCGCGGACGATCCTCAACCACGATTCCGCGTCGGGGTTCGTCGCCGGTCTCTGTTCATCCGCGTCGCACATGACGGGGAGGACCTGAAGGGGTCAATCGCTAGAAGTCAATTAATCCTGACCTTAGCTCAAGCGCCTCAATAACCATACCGGTCGAGAGCGTTTTCAAAACTCTTTTTGGCGTTCTCAAGAATCGGTTGGCCGTGGCCGAAGACCAGCTTGTCAAAATCCAGAGCCCGTAGTTGATCTATGCTTTCCTGGAAGGCGGGCTTGTCGCGAATCAGCATTCGAAACATGCGGCTCATTCCTGGATACTCCCTTATTCCCGCAGTCGCCCGAACGAACCCTCGGGTCCAAGCGCCGGACTCGGTGAAGTTGAAAATCAGGTCGGCAATCACCAAGATTCCGTTTCGCCGGTCGTAGAATTCGACTTCGTTGACTTTCGGCATACCGAGAAGCGGGATCATCTCGATCGCGTCTCCCAAAATTGGGGTCAAGGCGGTTATTGGTTTGAGACGGTCGTCCTTTACCGAAAACCCTTCAGGGGCGTAGAAGTTCGCCTCGGGCGCTGCTTGCAGAACCTTCTTCGTCAAGGTGTCGTGAAAGCAGGTTGCATCCACAAAGTGGATATGATGTCCCAGACTTTCGAAAAAGCGATAATCCTCTTCGGTAAAAGGACCCGTCGAATGGACGAGAACATTGCCCTCGTCCAAGTGGAAAACCGTCACCGTCCGATTAAATTCGGCTCCCAATAGTTTGAGCGAAAACTGCTTGAGCCAAGCCCCCTCGCCTATCTTCTGCCAACTCTCTTGGCGCATACCCTGGTTGAACAGGCTTCCGACGATTCATGCAAGCCTCGGGAACCGGCGATTGGCAATCGGCAGTCAAGTGTGATTTCTATCAACATATAGGATTCAATGGTAGGGCTGATCCCGCTGAGCTGGATCAGCCGTAAATGCTCAAAACCTGAACCGGCTGCTTAGGGATAAGCAGCCCTACCATCGGCCAAAACGAAAAATCTAAATGCCCCTAAGGCAATCAACTCAAAATACTAAACAAATAGGTCCGTCCCCTTTTCTCCTTTAGAAAATTCAGTTGATCACTTCATAGACTTCGAGCAGGACGATTCCATCCACTCCACTGGTGTTGCCAACGTGGGCGGTATAGAGGCCGGGAGCGAGCGTGAGCAAAATTGCCGCATCGGCGCTATTGGCATCGAGCTCGAAGGCGCCCACCGTTGCGAATGTGTCGCCAATGTCGGCTGCTACCCAATCGTCGTTGGTGGCAATCGGGTTGCCGTCAGAGTCGAATACGGTGATCGAAGGATCAGCGACGAAACCGTTAACACCGTGGCTTTCAAGACCTGGGCCGACTGCCCGAAGAAGTACTTGCCTGTCTTCGCCAGGGCTTACGACAAATCCGGCAATCTGTGTACTCTCTCCAGTGCCGGCGACCGAGCGGGAAGAGATGTTGACTAGGCGCGAAGGGCCGGTTGCTGAGGCAGTGATCTCTGTTGCGTCGAACTCGCCCTCGAAGATAGTCTGATTGCCGCTTTCCTCGGTGGCGATCACTTCGAACTTGAACTCGCCTTCCGAGCTGAGGGCCAAGAACTCTTCCGGGATCGAGATTCGGTCGCTGGTTGCCGGCAGTTCGATGTCTAGCGTCACCAGACCTTCACCTTCCTCGTCCAGCGCATCGACAATGACGCGATACATGTCGATTTCAATGTCATCGCCCACCGGAGCGCCGTTCGGATCATCGAATGCGTCCTCTACCTCCATCCAAGTGATCTCGACGCCACCGTCGTCATAGACTATGACCTCGGGCTCTGGAATCGCCGGGATGTTATGCGTGAATTCCGCAGTCGCGACGATCATTTCTCCTTCGGTAGTCATGCCTTCAAACTCATACTCGCCTTCCGGGAAAAGCGCGAACAGCTCCGCAAGGGTTTGATCGTCGAAAGAGGGCTCGGCGCTCTCGAAAAAGAATTCCGTGAGGCCTTGCAATCCAATACTCCCACTCTCATCGGCGTCGAGCTCAAGGAGGATTCCCCCAATCGGGTTTGTCATCTCCAAACTGTTCCAGCCTTCTCCGTCAAGTTTGAGTTGAACGCCGGCGTCTCCGTCCGTGCCATTGATTTCAATGAAGAATTCCGCGTCATCAAACTCGACCTGGGCAATAGCTTGACTAACGAAAGAATCATGGGCAAAGGCCGCGCAACTGATGGTCGCCAGCGCTTTTGATAGGTTCGCCAATTTTTGGCATATAGGTACTTTCATACTTCATTCAATTAAGGTTAACTTAACGCGGGGAAACTCGCATCAGCTCGCTTCTCCCGCCATTGGGAAGAGTATCGTATGCGCCCCACCTTAATGCCTCCTTAACAACAATCCGGACTGGGCAGATATTTTCGAGATTCCGAAGCGGTCATGCGTCAAGGGCGGTTGCCCAAACCAGGATGAGCGTTGGTGATAAATCGCCTGACATTCGACACGCTCATGGCGAGTCGCGGACCGTCCCGCGCCTGCGCATACGCGTCAACTTATCGTTTATCCCATTTGTAGGAGCCTGCGCATACGGGATCAGTCCCGACCTCTATCGATTCGCGATAATTTGCGTCCATTAGTGGTTCAAAACTTTGTTTATCGATATACCTCAAATTTTGGATACACGTAATCCGAATAAAGATGAACCCTCTTTCCCCCTTCGTCCCTCGCTAAAAAAAGCCCCGTGATGACAGTAACGGGGAGGGCCGACCTCAGCATCGACCATCGGAGCTTCGGCTGATCCGAGATCCCCCTTTCCCGGCACTTGCCAACGTCGATTGACTCGTCTGTGTTGTTTTCCCATGAAGCCAAATGTAACGCTCGCCGAAACCACAACGCCCAACGGAGCGCGTATGACGCTCGTCGAGCATGACGGCAGTTACTGTATCCGGGTGAACGGACAGCAGCTCATGCATTCCTTGGTGGCTACTTCCGAGTTCAAGCTCGGCACCCTGGGTTGCGAGCGGCATTCGGCGAAAGATCTACAACCTAAGGTACTGATCGGCGGACTCGGATTGGGCTTTACCTTGAAGGGTGTCCTGCAAGCGACCGGGCCACAGGCGACAGTGCACGTTGTGGAGTTGTTTCCGGAGATTGTGGAATGGAACCGGACTTTCATGGCCGGCCTCAACGGCGACGCGCTCAAAGACCCGCGTGTTAAAGTGCTCGAGGAAGACGTGCGGGCCGTGATCGCACGCTCAGCGCAAACGCCTTATGATATTATCGCGCTCGATATCGACAACAACACGACTGCCATGGTGAAGGTTGAAAACCATCAGCTTTATGAGACGCTCGGAATACAGGAAATCTGGGAAGCGCTGCGCCCTGGAGGCCGTGCGGCAATTTGGTTCGCGTGCCCCGATGTCGCGATTGAACGACTGCTAAAGAAGGTCGGCTTTACGGTTCAAGCGATCCCGGCCAAACTCTGCGGATCCTCCAAGCGTGAAACCTACATGATCTACGTCGCCGACAAGCCGCTAACGGCGAAGAAGAAATAGATCACCTGATCGAGTAGATTAATGGTAGGGCTGCTTGCCTGTCGGGCGTAGTCCCGCGACTGCGCATAGGCATCAACTTATCGTTTATCCCATTTGTAGGAGCCTGCTTGCAGGCGATTTTCGTCGCCCATTGCCCAGGGATGAATCGCCTGCAAGCAGGCTCCTACACTCGGCGAATCCTCGATCCCCACTTAAGTTGACGCGTATGCGCGACTGCGGGACGAAGACTGATCCCTAAGCAGCCGAAAGAGCGGATAGTCGCAGCGACCTATCGAAAACCGCAGCGAAGATTTTATTAAACCACTGAGGACACTGATATACACTGAGAACTTGGCGCGATGCGATCATATCAGGGTCCACAGTGGTTATCATATTCTCAAAGGTCGTTTCAATGAGTTGCATGTATGGAACTTTCGAGATGATGCACTAGGGCATACAATTAAAAGGAATCGAAACGATCAATCATGCACCTTTGCAGTTGAGAGCTCGAACTTCTTACCTCTGCGCCCTCCGTGGTTGCAGAATCCCAATACATCTATGAACTCAATTGATCGCGTAATAATGAAAGGCCGAAAGTATTGCGAACTATGAACATCCTTCTTATCACCAGCGACCAGCTGAGGTGGGACTGCCTGGGTCGGCTGAATCCGGCGATTCACACACCCAACCTCGACCGTCTCGCCGATCGCGGAGTACTTTATGAGCGGGCCTACACCGTCAACCCCGTTTGCACTCCGTCCCGGTGCTCGATCCTAACCAGCGAATATCCCTCTAGGCACGGCTGTTTTCATGTGGGCACCTCCCTTCCTGAGGATTATGGGCCGACGGTGGCGCATCGCTTTTCCGACGCCGGTTACGCTACAAGCTTGATTGGCAAGGCGCACTTTCAGGCCTGCAAGGATCCTGCGAGCCTCGAATCGGCTCCCAAGATCCATGAGCTGGACCACTTCGATAACTGGTTTGGGCCCTACTTCGGATTCGATCATGCCGAACTGGTCATTGGCCATACTTCCGAATCTCACGCCTCGGGAATGCACTACGGGGCCTGGCTCCGCAAGCAGGGCGTCGACCCGACCGGCTATTTCGATATTCACGATTACGATCACTTTGGTCCCTGGTCGCTTCCGGAACAGTATCATGGGTCCGCCTGGGTGGCTGACCGTTCGATCGCAGCCATCGATCGAGCGCAAGAGGACGGGAAACCTTTTTTTCTCTGGTCCAGTTTCCAGGACCCGCACAATCCTTACGTCACTCCGGAACCTTGGGCATCGATGTACGACCCCTCAACCCTGACGGAACCGACCGGAATTCCCGAGCTCGATTCCTTGCCGGAATTTTACCGTAGCCTGGCTCGCGGCGATTTCTATGGCGACGATCCTCAGCTTCAGGAAAAAGCGTGGGGGGATGTAAAAGTCCGGCCCGAACTCAGCCCCTCGGATGTTATTTCTTTAAGGGCCTTGTACTACGGGATGGTGAGTCTGATGGATCACCACATCGGACGTATCCTGGATCGACTGGAAGCGGACGGCACGATTGAGGACACGCTAATCGTATTCACATCCGACCACGGCGACTACCTGGGTGATCACGGTTTGTGGGGCAAGGGCCTGCCGGCTTACGAAAGCGCGCAGCGCGTGCCTTTCATCGTGGCTCATCCGGAAGTTGTGGAACGAGGACGGAAGAGCCAGGCGCTTCAATCGCTTGTCGATATAGGGGCAACCTTTCTGGATGCTGCCGGACTCGATCCGCTAGACCGGAGCCAGGCTGTATTGCAGACTCGGGCGTGGATCGATCCGCAAACCGAAATTCGCGACCATTGCATAGCGGAATTCCGGCCTGCCCAGAGCCCTTACATGCAGCGGACGTTTATCGAGTCTGAATACAAACTCGTGGTCTACGATACCCGCGAATACGGCGAGTTGTACAATCTGCAAGCCGATCCCGATCAATCCAGGAATTTGTACGATGATCCCGAATACATCGACGTACGCAAAGCGCTCGAAAAGAAATACGTGAAACCCGGCGCAGAGAAGGACCTGGTCAGAGAACGGCATGCGGTAGCTTGAGAGACTGTTTAATAAGCGCCATGGAGCTCGGGACGGCGCCCGAGCACTACCTTTTCTCGAGCGAAGCTCGAGCCTTGGGTAGCGTCCGGGCGCCGTCCCGGATAAACAATATGGTATATGTTTTTATCAGACAGCCTTTAAGAGCGAGTCTAATGAGTCAGTGTAGGAGCGGGTTTACCCCGCGATAGAGCAGGTTTGCATATGATAGAATAAGGGAAATCGCGGGACAAACCCGCTCCTACATTAATCCAAACACTAGGTTCGCGATTTATCAGACACTTTCTGAGTAATGATAAATTGGATGCAC
Organism: Opitutales bacterium; assembly: GCA_021772595.1. Lineage (GTDB taxonomy): Bacteria > Verrucomicrobiota > Verrucomicrobiia > Opitutales > Opitutaceae > Pelagisphaera. Next base: position 1,775 of record JAJFLS010000607.1, on the reverse strand, counting down.
CTATCAGCCCGCCTTGCTCGCTGAATATCTCTTCCACAATAGAGGCGCACCAAAGAGGGCAAAGGCAAAGACAAGACCTGTAATGATAATCCCGTACTCGATGGTTTTCGAGCCGTCGGTTTTGGCCACGCCGAGAGGGGAAAAAAAGATGTAAGTACCCACCATAATGATGGTGGCCAGAATACTAATCCATTTGAAATGTTTCCAGGGAGTGACATCAACACCTTCAGGTCCGATTGACGGACGCTCTGGCTTTGCATGCGGGAAGAAGTAACCCAGGACCAAGGCGAGTCCGGTAAAACAGACGAAGAGAATGGCCATGCAGTGCATAAAGTGCAGCTCAGGCTTAATCCAGAACATGACCGCTCCATACACCAGGACAAACAACGCCAGACAAAGATTAACGGCGAAAGGAGAAACCCGTTTGGAAAAGTATGCCAATAGCATGACCATGAAAATGGGTCCTCCAAACAAGCTGTCGACCTTCACCATGAAAATGAAAAGGCCTTCAGGGAAGTACATGATAAACGGCGCGATCACCATCGTAATTACGGCCATGATAATTCCAAAGCGCTTACTGCGTTGAATGATCTCATGGTCACTGAGATTCTTCCCAAAGATTGGCTTGTAAATGTCCAGGGCCAAGATGGTCACGGCGCTATTCAAGACAGAGTTGAAGGTGCTGAGAACGGCTCCAAAGATGACGGCGGCAAAGAACCCCACAAACGTAGCGGGCATGATATCTCGAATCAGAGTGGGATAGGCCCAGTCGTTATTTTCAAAATGATTTCCGCCATACAGGTGGTAGACAATGACCCCGGGAAAGGCGATGTAGAAGATGTTCAGTATCTTGAAAAACGCGGTAAGCATCACGCCCTTCTGCCCTTCTTTTAAGCTGCGGGCGCCCAGCGTACGCTGCACGATGAATTGGTTGGTGCTCCAGAAAAACAGATTGTGGATGATCATGCCCGTAAATAGAATGGAGAACGGAACGCCATCGGTGACATCACCCACGGCATCGAGGATACGCGTATTTTTGGTCAGAATGGTGCTGACTCCGACAAAAAAGTCTTTGTCGCCCACTTCATAAATTCCGAAGACGAGGACGAAGGCTCCACCTACGAGCAGGCCAATCCCATTGAGTGTATCCGAAATCGCCACACCCTTGAGCCCTCCGAATAAGGCGTAAACACTACCGATAATTCCAAGTGACCAGACCACGATCCAAATGACGGTCTCGTTACTCAAGCCAAACGATCCGGAAATATCGAAGAGCAGGTTGATCGCAATTGCGCCGCCATAGAGAGCTGCTGGCATCGAACTCAAGATATAGACAAAAAGAAACATGACCGCGATCAGCCGTCGCGTGGATTTGCTGAACCGGTTTTCCAGAAATTCGGGAATAGTGGTAAATCCGCCCTTCAAAAAAGTGGGCAGGAGAACCGCGCAAAAATAAATGAGAGGAGGAACAACGGTTACGGTCCAGGCAATCGGTGAGAGGTTGCTTCCATAGACATTGGCCGTCATACCCGTGAAATTGGCGGCGCTTAGATTCGTCAGCATAAGCGACCCGGCAATGACCCAGCCATTGAGACTGTTCCCCGCCAGGAAATAGCCTTTGGCGGTGTGCAGCTTATCGTTATGCGTCCGAAGATACGTGATGAGCCCGACAAGCCCGGTGAAGAAAAGAAAAGACAGAATGGTACCCATAAATCGAAAAAGAAGACTGGCGAAATCGAATCGTAGATAAAAGGCAAAAAGAGATGCAAATGGGT
>JAJFLS010000606.1 GCA_021772595.1 Opitutales bacterium | reverse complement strand
CGACGACGCCAGATACGCGGCTTGCCGATGATCCGATGAAATTCAACCCTGCTACAGTCGGCACCCTAAACCAGTTGATGATGGCAGGGCTCGATCCAGGACGTGGTGCCGGGCCCTTGCATTGTCGCTTGCGTTACTTTGATCCGATAAATCGACGAGCGGGTGTTCCGCAAGATGTAGCGGCCTTGGTTGACAGCATCAGCGACGAAAGTGTTTCCGTGACTCTCGTAAATATTAGCCAGTCCGAATCGCGCGAATTGATTGTCCAATCTGGCGTTTATGGGGAACATAGAGTGACGCAGGTATATGATGGCAGCGACACGGTAACGGTGGACAGCTCGACCTTCCGTGTCCGGCTCGCGCCCGGTTGCGGCGTGGCCTTGAAGATTTCAAATGACCGATACTCTGAACAGCCGACAATGAGCTTTCCATGGAATCGGAACTAGGAGAGTGTTCAGTGATTCATTACCCAGTCGTGCTAGTAGGCCGATCAAGAGCAAGGGACTATGCATGATCGGACTAAGGGACTAGCGAACAAGCACGACAAGAATCAACTCAAGGAAGGAACGGTGAGCTTTTGCCAATTAGACGAATAAGCATTTGAGCATGTTCGACAAGACAATGGAACGCAGCTCATCTTTGTTTGCGAACATAAGGCAATCTCTAAAAAGATGATTTAGTCACCATAAACTGCACACATACAAGCACTCTTGACAAACGCCGCTAGCGCTATTATTTAAATAATTCTCCTGTTAATTGATCAGATAAGGTAAGGCTAGTCGTAATAACTAGCATTATTGAGCATATATAATATCAAATCTGGTCCAACCTCCCAAAATGACATGAACAACGTCACTGTCCCGATCCTTGGAATTGTACTTTTCGCTATCACTTCTTTATCTGCCGGGGAATGGTCGGTGAAGATCGATTACGCCGAAACCTGCAATTGCAAGGTGATCTGTCAATGTCTCTTCGGAGGTGAACCCAACAACCGCGAATGCTTGGGCCAGGCGATCATCCAGTTCAAAGAAGGATCATATAATGGCGTCGATCTCACGGGCGTTAATATCCATTGGGCCTTCAAGATGGGCGGTTGGGATAGATGTACGGTTTCCGAAAATGCCACTCAAAAGCAAATTGAGGCGGCGCGTAAGGTATTCGAGATAGGAATATCAACGCGCGGTGGGGAGATTGTCAGCTTTGAGCAGGGACCAGTGCACTTAAAGAAGACCGGTTCCAGGATCGCCTACGGAACAACGAACTCGTCGGCGGAGATTGAAATAGTTGCCGGAGCAGATGGAACACCCATTCGCATTGAGAACCACCCCAAACACACCGGCTACGAGCAATACAGGTCGATCACCCACAAGCACGAGAGCGACCAAGCAAAGTTCGCTTTCAGCGACACTAATGGCTTTACGTCCAGCAGGATTATCAGCGGCGAATAGCTGGAGTAGACAAAAAGCTACTAACGGGCCGATTGGTCAGTCGAATCGAATGGAGGGTTTCTATATGTCGGCATTCGCAGGCGCACTCTCCGGGGCTCAACCAATTGCGGCACTATATCTCATCAAAGAGCCATCCTATGAAGCAAGCTGTGTCATTAATAGCACAATCACTAGTTGCTAAAGAAGACGGGATTGAGCAAGGGATGAAAATAACCCATTGCACGACTAGACCAAGAGACTATGTATGATCGGTCCGAGGGACTGAACCCTGCTATGGGAAAAGTTGTCAAGCAGGTATGTTTTTAAATCCAATATATACTAAGTCATTCTTGTTTGCGTTGGTTTCGGAGGCGCCGCCTCCAGTCGGTTTTCGCGATACGCAACGTCTCCTTCGCCGAAGCGGTCGGCTTCCCAGCCGCGCTTAACCTGCTATCCGTACGTTCGCTCGGTCGCGAAGTACATGGTGATCTATCCAATCAGGGCTGAAGGAGCAAGAGCCGCCCAATCTTTAAGTCGGGCCATCAAAAGGCCCAGGGGTCAGCGCGGGCGACCCTCCGCTCCATAAATTCGTTCGTCTACGATTTGCAGTTCGCGTTCAGGAGCCTGCCTTTCGTTGCGCGGTTCGCCATGTGCTCAAGGATGGCGACTGGGGAAGAGCCATCTTCAGCCCCACTTTCTCGGGCGTCATCCTACCGGTTTGTATCCGCCACCAGTCTACAAGGAACTGCCGCGCGATCGCCACCGCGATCTTCTTCTTGCACGCCTTCGTCATCGCGGGTCCGTCCGCGATTCGATCCTTCCAGTAGACGACCGCCTTGTATTGGTCCTGGAACTGGAGCATTCGCCAGACTGCCTCCAGCAGCAGGTGGCGCACCTTCGTGTTTCCGTGCTTCGTGATGCTGCCCTACATATGCCGTCCGCCGCTGGAGTCCTCCTTCGGGCACAGTCCCGAGAAGCTGGCCACTTCGCGGCGATTGCCGAAGCGGTTCCAGTCGCAGATCTCGTTGTCCAGGCAGGCGGCGGTCAGCGCTCCCAGGCCCACAGGCAGCAGACGCGCTCCGGAAAACTCCACCGCCGCAGTGGCCTCGGAAAGCGTGGCGTCGATCGTCACGAGCAGCTTCTGCCAAACCTCCAGCAGCGAGAACAAGTGCCCGGGCAACTCCTCGCGCTGCGCCTCGAAGCTCTTGGGCTTCCACCAATGCAAGGGAAGGCTGTATCCATAATACCGGGCGCTGCTGCTTCCTTGCGCTTCGAGCCGTTTCCGCTCCTTGCCCAGGCTGTCGCGCTGGCGGCTCACGCTGCGGATCCGCTCCTGCCCGGGAGTAGGCACTCGCACTATAGCCAGAGCCTTTCTGTTCCCGGCCACGTAGCGGTCCAGATTGTTGAGCAGCGCCTTGGCGTCGCGATTGTCGGTCTTCACCTTCTGCCCGTATTCGTCCCAGTTGCGAGGACGCACGACATAGTTGGTTATCCCCATTCCCTCCAGCTTGCGATGGAGCCAATAGCCGAAGCAGCCGGCCTCGTAGCAGCAATATACTTTCCTGCCCAGCCGCGTCTGCTTCTGGGCGAAAGCAGGAAGCCTTCGGCTGTGAAACGCTGGGGCGATTGCGAGGCGGAGCCGTCAATCTGTCGAGCGACGACGTACTTATTGGCGTGGATATCAAGCCCAAGCTTGATAACCTCGGCGGTTTTCTTAACAGTCTTCTTCGATGATGTGGGGGTGTTTTTCATACATTGTCAGTTCTCGGGTCCTAGACCCGCCTGGCAACTCCCATGTCATCTTAACTACTCTCGGCATAAAACGCTATCATTGAGCCATCACACCAAAAACCAGAAAAGAGCGTCATAGCGTAAACACCTAAAATCCCGGATTACGTCATTGATGACACAATAACTTGTTCTGCAAGAGACCGAAACTGATTTTTAACGCATGCAATTACTTGCTATCCCTTCACATAATTAGATCCGATTGTTGGAAACCAGTTTTTCCGTGCCATTCGTGCTGTTGGAGGCGACCATGAAAATATCATACCTTACTAAAATGAAAACTCTTATTGTTTTAATCACTGTGGGTTTAATTGAGTCTCCTGGTCGCTAATATCCGCCGAGCTGCTCGTATATCGATTTGGCCGCCTCGACCATGCCATACAAGGCCAGAACGAAAACGAAACCCATAAAGACGTTCTCCCACCACCGATTCTTGTGCTCGCTGCCTATGAATTCCGTTCGCGCTGTGATCCACCAGAGGCCTCCCGCGAGGGCCGGTACCAGAACCAACGAAAATGTGTTGCCGATAAGAGTCAGGGAAACGAATTCGGCTCTTCCTCCCCAAATCAAGGGCGATACGATAATCCAGAGCGTAAGGTAGCGGTATGCCTTGCTTCCACCGAAGTCGATCCCTAGCTCCTCGTGGCCCTTGGATCGCCAGCGGTACCAGGCATGGCTCCCCAAGTATGCGAGTCCGAGCCCCGCGCCGACAATAGAGGTGAATACCGCAGCGAACACACCGAGAAGAAACATCACCCTGCCTGGCTCGCCAAGAACCCCTCCGAGCAACACCGCCATATCATTTATGGACTCGATCGTTCCACCGGTTCCATAAACCAGCTCCGCGCCTAAAGTCCATACGGCTAGATTGAAGATCACCATCACAATAATCGCCAAGATAAAGTCGTAGCGTTGCACCTTGCGGTACTCTGGTCCTTTCCAACCCTTTTGCTCCAGAAAATAGGGATACGCGAGATTCATCATCGATCCCCCAACCGCGCCGATCATCCCGAGAGACACTATCAGGGCTCCATACGGACCTTCGTCTTCCGGTATTTCAAAAGCGAATACGGCTTTCGCAAGCGCCAGAGGCTCAAAGCCAACCCATGCAGCGCAACCGAGCAGAGAAGCCGCCAAGAGGGCAAGCATCGCCTTGAAAATCATTTCAGCCCGATTGTATATAGGCTTGAATACTATCAGGACTACAATCGCCACGCAAAGAATCTGCCAGATGTAGTTGCTGCCGACTCCGAATATCAGAACGGATATTTCTCCAACCCCGGCAAGCATGAAAGTGACGCTCAAATGTCCCCAAACCAAAGCGCCAATGAAAAGAAACGGTCCATAGAATTTACTGAAACGATATAGCCCATCGAGTACTCCCTCGCCTCTCGGATTGCATAGCTGGTAGCGGGCAATCATTGATACGAACGCATAGCGGACTACCACCGCAAGAACCATGGCCCATGCCAGCGCGTAGCCATAGTTGCCGCCCGCCACCCCGGAAGCGACGATGTCTCCTGCGCCAAGCCAAGTGAGCACCGCAACGAAGCCGGGACCAAATGAGCGAATGTACTGCCAGAAACTCTTGGGTATCTCAGGCGCCTTCGCAGATGGGGCTTCTCCTGATGCGGGGCTTGCGGTGTTTTCAATCGAGGCCATAGGGATAAGGTGAAAGCGGCTCTGACAAGGGAATTAAGGGGCAAGGGTAAAAGTCGATGCGTACCAGAGGATCTGCTCGATCCACGAGCGTGTCTTGGAGGGAGCCAGTGGTCAAATATCAATGTCATTTAAATGGCTTTCAACGCCAGCCCAAAAGGATAGTGCTCAATTATCAACTACGGGCGTTTCAGCGATGATGAAAGGCGGGCGCGGTTGATGGCTTGCCTTGGAGGCGTTATTCCGCTAACTGATTTCCTATGCCCCACTTGCCAATTCGATATCATAAGCATGAAATAATTCTGATATTCTTGCTGTTCACAGGAACTCTGGCCCTAGCCCAGCCCTACCCGAATCCCTATCGAGAAGTGGAAAATTGGGCCAAGCTACCGAATGGAAGAACTATGGGGGCGGTTGGCAAGGTGACGATCGATCCAGACGGGGAACATATCTGGGCGGTCATACGATGCGATGCCGCCGAGCCTGGCCGCTTCGGCAACGAGTGCCTTGGGTCGGATCTGGATCCGATTCTCAAATTCGACCAGGAGGGCAATGTCGTGCAAAGTTTCGGTAGCGGGATGTTCATCTGGCCGCATGGCATCGATGTCGACAAAGACGGCAACGTGTGGGTGACGGAGGCCGTTTCCGACGATCGTATACCGAAGGGGGATCCGCGAGGACATCAGGTCTTTAAGTTCAGCTCTGAAGGCGAAGTGTTAATGACATTGGGCTCTCCTGGGGTTCCGGGAACGGACGATTATGAGTTCAATTCGCCCGCCGACGTGGTGATCACCGACAATGGGGACATCTTCATTGCCGATGGACATGGCCAAGACACCAACAACCGCGTAATGAAGTACTCCAGCGACGGGACTTTCATCAAATCGTGGGGCAGAACGGGTTTTGGGCCGGGCGAATTTAAGTCGCTGCACGGATTGGCGATCGATAAGCGTGGCCGACTCTTCGTGGCTGATCGGGGCAACAACCGGTTGCAGATTTTCGATCAGGAAGGAAATTTTATCGCCCAGTGGACTCAGTTCGGAAAACCGAGCGGTGTATTTTTCGACGATAACGACACTATCTACGTTTCGGATTCGGAATCCGACAATATCCAGAATCCTGGCTGGGAAATGGGAATTCGAATTGGGGACGCCCATCTTGGTTGGGTTCATTACTTCATCATGTTGCCTACCGGCGACCCCCGCAACAAGCGGACCAACGGAGCGGAGTTTGTCGCGGCGGACAAATACGGCAATCTCTACGGCGGCGAGCCCGGTCCTCGAAAGCTGAAAAAGTACGTTAGAGTCCGCCCCTGATAGGGAAGCCGATATATCTGAAGCAGAAAGAATCAGGACCGCCTGAAGTCAGATTGTCGGACACTGATTTTGAACCAAACTTAATGTATTCATCCTCGGAGTCATAATTGAACTCATCGGGATTGATCGAATCCGGTGGGTTTTCAAGCTCCCATTCGATGGTTTTCCGTTAGGCGTCTTCTAGGCTGAAGCTTTCTCGAAAACCGAGACGTTCTCTGACCTTATTCGGATCTCGGATCCAATGCTGATCGAGATTGTAGTTGTAAGCCTCTTTGAACGAAGTGATGTCCGTTCGATTCGCTTCGAAAATCTCTAGGTCGAAATCGAATGCTTGAGCAATTTGCTGGTAGCGTTCTTGATAAGTTGGCGTCTCCAATTCGCCAATGTTGAAAATCTCGTTTCGACCTTTTTTATGAATTGCAGCGAGAGCGATTGCTTTGACGACGTCCTCTACATAGCCGTGAGTGAACTTGAAGTTCGCTTGGCCTCGCTCCATTACCCATTTGCTCCGGCTCTCGCCAAAGCGTTTTGCGAAGCCGGGAAATCGGTAGTATTTTCATAAGTATAGAGTGTTAGGGCGTCTTCAAACCCATCGTCCAAAGTCGATGGACTCTAGAAGGCGATAGCCACGCGGCCATTGTTAGAAACCTGCCTTAGGCGGCGATTCGTAATCGATTTGGAAATTCGATAAGCAACCTAGGTTCGCCAAGCGCCTGCTGGCTTGAAGCGCATCGTTGATCGGCAATTCAATTG
>JAJFLS010000605.1 GCA_021772595.1 Opitutales bacterium | reverse complement strand
CGCCCGAAGCCGAGTGCGCATCCGTAAGCCGGATACCTTCGCTCGCGAGCTGGTCGAGATTTGGAGTCTGGATTTTCGAGTCAGCATTATAGGCGCTCACATCGCCGAACCCCATATCGTCGGCGAAGATCAAAACGACGTTTGGAGTATCGCCCGCGAAACCAGAGGGAATCAATAGAAGAACGAGTAATATAGAAATTCGTTTCATGGAGTGAATGATTTTCTATGTAGGAGCCTGCTTGCAGGCGATTCGCGATAGTTTACCATTGAGTCAATCGCCTGCAAGCAGGCTCCTACATCTTCCATTCCGCTCTACAGCCGCTTAACCACTGCGTAATACGCGCTGATTGATTCACTTCCCATCTTAAAGGTACCCTGAAGATTAAAATCGCCGGGCTCCAAATCTACCGTGAATACCACGCTTTCGGCTCCCTTCTTGACGGGTTTTTCCTCGGAGAAATCGGCAATGCTTAGCGTAGCCGAGTTCACGTCGAACCCCTTTCCAGGAGTTTCCCGATACGCGACCAATCCTGGAACAGGCTTTCCTGGTTTAACATTCGAATCGATCGCCTTCGACACCTCGCGCGGCCAACGTCGCAGAGCGATTTCGAAGGTACCCGCTTCTTCAACGCGGATCGCCCAATGGCCCGTGCCCATTTGCCCTTTGCGGATGCTGCTTTGATGCCAAGGCGGATTACCGTCGGTCAGCCAATCGTGAGCGGTCAACTGGGTCGGATTATCCGCTTTATTCCCAAGCACCGCTCGTTCATCAACCACGAACCCCGGGGAAATGCTGGCCCACCAACGATCGTATTCGCCTCGCAGACGCTGCACCACTTCAGGGTATTGTTTCGCGATGTCCTCTTTCTGCTCGGGATCGCCGTTCATATCGAACAATTCCGCGCCATTGATCAGCCGCCAACGATTGGTCATGACCGCCGACTTGCGCCATTTGATAGGATCGCGAACGCGTTGTGAATCGGTAATCACTACGCGATCCGGCCAAGGCGTCGGAGTTTGGTAAATCAGCGGAGCGAGCGAACGCCCATCAAAACTGTAGTCCATCGGACCCACCAATCCGCACAGCTCAATCAACGTCGGCAGGATATCGATATGGGCGGTCAGCTCGTCAATATCGCGCCCATCCGTCAGGTTACCCGCGGGCCAGCGCAAGAAAAACGGCACTCTGTGTCCGCCGTCGTACTCGCTACCCTTTTTGCCGCGCATGCCTCCACTAAACAACTGCTCGCCGGACGCCGTGCCGTTGTCGGTCGTGAAAACGAAAATCGTGTTTTCGGCCAGCCCTTTCTTCTCGAGCCATTCGCGCATAGCGCCGACGTTCTCGTCGATGTTCGCAATCATTCCGTAGAAAATCGCTTCACGATCGGAGATCCCTTTGTCCGCGTAGGGCTTCCAATACTTGTCGGGGCAATGGAACGGTCCATGTGGCGCGTTGGTGCAGATATACGTCATGAACGGCTTGTCCTGAGCGACGCTCTCTTCGATGAATCGCTTCGCCTCCTGAAAATAAACGTCGGTGCAATACCCCTTGTATTTCTGCGGCTTTCCGTTGTGAAAATAAGAATCGTCGAAATACGAATTGTCCCAAAAATCTGGAGTCTGTCCCACGCCACCACCGCCGTGGCGAACCACTTCAGTGAACCCGCGATCTTCCGGACGATAGGGGTAGTTGTCGCCCAAGTGCCATTTGCCGAACATTCCCGTCGCGTATCCATTATCCGAGAACACTTCCCCAAACGTCATCTCCCCCACTCGCAGAAAAGAACGCCCCATGATCGTATGCCAAGGTCCGGCGCGATTCGTGAAATGCCCGCTCATCAAGGCCCCTCGCGTCGGAGCGCAGGTCGGCGTGACGTGATAGTCGGTCAGACGCACGGACGACGCGTGGAGAGCGTCCATCGCGGGCGTTTCGATGATCGGATTTCCGTGGGCGGAAATATCTCCGTAGCCTTGGTCATCCGTTATGACGAACACTACATTCGGCTTGGCTCCAAACGCGGCGATTGCGGCGAGCGAAAGGATTGCGAAAAGCAGACTGGCGGATTGGGACAGTTTTTTGAGGTACATAGGGGGTTAGTTAATAAATCACTTCGAAAGGACTGCAAAACATTACTCACATCGATCCAGAGGAGGACATCGATTTCGAAATTGCTCGTGAGGACCGAAAGGTAGCGGCCGATCTCCGAGCGGCCATCAAATGTAGGAGCCTGCTTGCAGGCGATACTATTCACCATAAACAAGGGAATCAATCGCCTGCAAGCAGGCTCCTACACTCGGCCAACCATCGCGAATGCAGCGCAGGAAACCGACCCTTAATAATCCGCCCCTTCCGCGCTAGCGTCGCACGAGGCCTGCCACGCCTGAAGTTGCTCGCGCATTTTGCCTACCAACTTCGAGTGACGATCAACAATGTTAGTCGTTTCACCCGGGTCTTTTAGCAAATCATAGAGCTCCCACTCGGCCACGGGGGTGGTTCCGTTGTCCGAATTCAGACGCTTGATTCCGGGGTTGTGCACAAGTTTGTAGCGGTTGTCGTTGAGGGTCGCCAATCCGTGCCCATGAAATCCGATCGGAACCGGTCGCTCCTTCATCTTTCCTTCGATCAATGGAACCAGCGAAATGCCATCGTAAGGACGGCGATCTTTCTTGGGCAACGTGTACCCAAGAACATCTAATACCGTCGCGAAATAGTCGCTCGTCACCGCAGACACGGAAGTCACACCGCCTGCCTCCACTTTTGCCGGCCATTCCAAAATGCCCGGCACGCGAACGCCTCCTTCGTAGAGCGAACGCTTCCGTCCGCGAAACGGTCCCGCAGTTCCTTGCGAGCGGCCCTTCTTGCCGGGATTGCCTTCGGGTCCGTTGTCGGCCGCGAACCAAAGCATAGTATTATCGGCCACGCCCAACTCACGAAGCGAATTTCGCAATCGCCCCATCTGCCGGTCCACCGCCGTTATGACCGCGTAGTAGTGTTGCGTGTTCTCGTCGAGATCCGGATACATTGCGCGAAATTCCGGTCCGCCCACCACCGGCATATGCGGCGCGTGAAACCAGATCACCGTGAAAAACGGCTGCTCCGCTGCGCTCGCTTTTTCGATAAACGGCAGAGCCTTGTCCATAACAATTCGAGCCGTGTCTCCGACAAGTCCTTCCGCGGGTCCGTCAACGATGTTGCGGCCGTTTTCATAGAAAAGCACTCTTGTATCTAAGATGCCGTTGTGCGCGTTTTTCGGATCGTAGGGATCCCAAGTCGATACCGAGTATTCCGTGCTAAACCATTCGTCGAATCCCGACATGCCCGGCGTCATGTAGTTCTTTTCTGGATTCCGGCCTTTCTTCCCCGAGTAGTCCGGCGCTAGCGTTCCCAAATGCCATTTCCCGAAATGACCCGTCGCGTAGCCTTGAGTCTTCATCACTTCCGCCAGAGAAATTTCTTCTCGCTTCAAATGTCCCTTGTTCGCGGTAGGAATGCCATATCGGTAAGGATGGCGACCCGTCAGCACCGAACCGCGCGTCGGGCTGCAGACGGGAGCGGCCGCGTAGAAACGCTCGAATCGGAGCCCCGCCTCGGACATCTCGTCGAGCTCGGGAGTGATGACCGTTTCGTTACCGTTGAATCCAACATCGCCCCAACCCAGATCATCCGCCATGCAGAGAATGATGTTCGGCCTCTCCGCGAAGGACGAAGCGGCAAGCAAAGCGAAGAAGGCAAAAGGGGCAATTTTCATGGGATGCAAACTACAATCAGCTCACCCCAAAGCAACAAGATTACAGTAGGTCAGTGCTTCAGCCTGAGCACGCAAGCAGATCCAAAAACTCGGGCTAAAGCTCCGAGCTACTTCAAAGCCCCTACAGATTTCCTACAACTCCGGCTCCACCCAATTCGGAATCCCGCGCTCGCGTTTCTGCGTTTCGTAGCGAACCCATTGCGGATGTTCTTTTGTGTACGGACGGTCCTCGTTCACAAGGAACGGCTTCGTATCCGCCCACCACTGGTCATACGCTTTTTGAAGTCTCTCCACTACTTCCGGATACTGGCTGGCGACATTCGTTTTTTCGTAAGGATCGTTCGAGATGTCGTACAGGTCCTTGTTGTTCACCCAGCGCCAGCGTTGCGTCCGGACCGCGCAATTCTTGAATTTGCTCGACTCCGGATCGGCGCCTTTCTCCCAACGTCCTTGATGCACGAATACGTATCGGTCCGACCAATTCGCTTTCGGATTCTCCAGAAGCGGAACTAAAGTCGTTCCATCTAATTTCTGTATTCCATCCGGAATCTTAGCTCCCGCGAGCTCGGTGAACGTCTTGAACAAATCGATATGGGCCGTCAGCGAAGCGATATCCACACCTTCGCCGAGCACGCCTTTCCATCGCCAGAACGCCGGAACGTGCGTGCCTCCCTCGTACGGGGAGCCCTTGCCGGTTTTGAATCCTGCTCGGTACATTTTCACGTTCTTCCCATTCAACGTGCCGTTGCCACCGGCCTGACCATTGTCGGTCATAAAAATCACGAGCGTGTTTTCCCAGAGACTCCACTCGTCGAGCTTGTCCATGAGGATTCCGAAATTGTCGTCGATATTCTCGATCATCCCATAGCGTCCCGAAGTATTCTTGTCATAGCCCATATCGCTGAAACGCTTGGCGTATTTCTCCGGCGCGATCATGGGTCCGTGCGGCGCATTCGGCGTGATGTAGGCGAAAAATGGCTCGCCCGCTTGCTGCTTCTCACGAACCCAGCCCAGCGCTGCTTTGAAAAACACGTCTGTGCAAAACCCCTTCGTATTCACAATCGTATCGTTGTGCAAAATCGCGTTGTCGAAGTAGCGGGTTTCTTTGTTCGGCGGAAAGTCCGCGCAGCTGCCTTCATAGGCCTGGCCGATGCCACCAGCGCCGTGAATAAACACCTCGCTAAATCCTCGATTGTATGGCTGGTACTCGTCGATGTCGCCCAGATGCCATTTACCAAAGATCCCCGTTTCGTATCCAGATCTTCGCAACAGCTCCGGCATCGTCGTCGACGAAAGCGCCATTAATTCGCGTTCCTTGATCGTATGCGTCACGCCGTTCCGAAATTCGTGCCGACCGCTCATGATCGACGCCCGAGTCGGCGCGCAAGTCGGGCTCACGTGAAATTCCGTGAACCGCGTCGACAGCTTATAGAATCGATCGATGTTCGGCGTCCTTAAGACGGGGTTTCCTAGACAGCTCAAGTCCCCCATCCCCTGATCGTCGGTCATCACGAGAATAATATTCGGGCGGCTGCCTTCGAGCGATTCCGCTGCGGCTTTACTCAGGCAAAACAGGCCCGTTATGAGTGATATGAAAATGATGTATGACTTCATGATTTTATTCCAGCTCGACGGGCTTGTAGCCCCCTTTTGATTTGAAAAAGAGAAAAAGGCCTA
>JAJFLS010000604.1 GCA_021772595.1 Opitutales bacterium | reverse complement strand
TAGATATCACGAGAGCTACGCGCTCTTCCGCTCGGCGGTTATCCAATCACTGGAGAAAGCCCAAGAGGAGAAGAAAAACGAGCTCGAATCGTTGCTCGCGCTCAACTTCCAAATCTTAAATTTATGATGCCGCGGAGTATACCATGGATAACAGCGCGCCGTTTGAGAAACTAGCCGAGTATGATACGATCGTCATAAGTCGCTACGGATACGACAATATCAACCAATTGAAACAAGGTGTATTCCAAAAAGCAGAAGGGAAAAAGCTGCGCTGGATCTCTCCCGAACAAGAAGACGCTATTGAGCGCTTCGTGAAAAATGGCGGACGTCTTTTCCTGCATCATGATGGCCATTGCTACTATTCGCAGAATGGGGGAATCGAGCGTCTCGCAAAAACCGGTCACGAGGGACATCCTCTAAAAATTCCCGTCACGATGAAACCAACGGGTTTGCTGCCAGTATTGACAGAGGGAGTCACCGATTTTGAAGTATCTGACGAGGAATTCAGGATGGATTTAGACGAGTCTACCACTACTGTTTTCCTGGAAAGCTATTCTGAAACCAATGGACGGACGCCACAAGGCTGGGCCCATGATTACGGCAAAGGCAAAGTTGTTGTTTTTGTGCCAGGCCACGATCGGCATTCACTCGAGAGCCCAATGGTCGATAAATGTATTTCGAATATTGTCACTTGGCTAAGTAAGTGAATTTACACCATCAAGCGACAAGAGTTCAATCGGGTAAAGCAAAAGCTACCACAGTTCCTCCATGCACCGGCTTCTTTTTTGCTCCACCACAGGAGATGACTACATATTGTTTTCCATTTTCGAGATAGGTGCTGGGCGTGGCGTTTCCGTCAAAGGGCAGGTCGTGTTCCCAGAGCGTTTTTCCGGTTTCCCTATCGAATACCCTGAACTTGGAATCTGATGTTGCGCCGATGAAAACTAGGCCTCCGGCAGTCACTACCGGACCGCCATAGTTCTCCGTTCCAGTAATGGGAATTCCCCGCTTGGTCAGCTCCTCAAACTCGCCCAGAGGCACTTTCCATTTTATGTCGCCAGTATTGAGATCGACCGCATTGAGCGTGCCCCAGGGCGGTTTGATCGCTGGGTATCCTTCATCGTCAAACCATCGCTGAAACCCCCGGAATACGTAGGGAGGAATATCATCAGCCGCGACCCGCCTGCTTACGGGAGTCTCTATGCCAAAGAGAAAATCTACGATAGCGTTTCGGTCGTCTTCTTTCAACCGGTCGAAGGTGGGCATTCTCCCGCCTCCTTTGACGATGAATTGCATGACGAGCTCTCGTGTCAGTCTTTCGGATACACCAGACAGAGCCGGAAAACCTCCGGCCAGATTTCCCGTGCGATCCAGACCATGGCAGGAGGCGCAATTGGCTCTATAAAGCAGTTCTCCGGAAGACAGAGGAGCTCCATCCGTTTGCCGTGTGGGAATGAGTTGGTAAAACCAGGGCATCTCGCTCACATTGACATAGAGAATTCCATCGGGATCTGCCGCTGCTCCTCCCCATTCCATGCCTCCATCATATCCGGGAAACATGACGACCTGTTCCAAACTGGGAGGCGGATAGGGCCCGAAATTCCCCGATTGGCTGAGCACTTCCCTCGTCATGAGTTCCGCTCTGGGAGAAATCGTGGAAACATCGTCCTCGGTGTATTTTTGCCTCACCAATGGCGGAGGTTTGCTGGGAAAAGGCTGGGTTGGCCAGGCCTTCACTCCCGGGATTCTGGATACGGGGGCCGGACGTTCTTCGATTGGCCAAAGGGGTTCTCCGGTAACCCGATCAAAGACAAACAACAGCCCCATTTTCGTTCCCTGGGCGACGATGTCCCGTTTTTCACCCTCATGATTTACCGTCAGCAGCGTCGGCGGCTGAGGCAGGTCCAGATCCCAGAGATCGTGGTGGACAAGCTGTTGGTGCCAGAGCCGCTCGCCGGTGTTCGCATCGAGCGCCACCACAGAGTTAGCGAAAAGGTTTTCGCCAAAGCGTTCGCCGCCGTAAAAATCGGGCCCGGCTGTTTCGGTGGACAAATAAACGATCCCTCGCTCCCCATCAATGGCCAAGCCCGACCAGTCAGAAGCTCCTCCCGTTTTCTCCAGATAATCCTCTGGCCATGTCTCCGATCCAATCTCACCCGGTCGCGGCAGGGTATGAAAAATCCATCTTCTTTCCCCGGTACGAACGTCGAAAGCTCTGACAGCGCCTGGGACGCTTTCGGCGACATTGGTCCCGATGATGAACATGTCCTTGTAAATATGACCGGGCGTTTTGAGAAAGGCGTTGGGGGTGTATTCCACATCCAGGTCTTCGCCCAGATGAATCCAACCGTCTTTGCCAAAGGAGGTAACCCGTTTGCCTGTAATCGCATCGAGCGTGTAGAGATAACTTCCTTTCATGGTGAGGATGCGTCCCTTTTCACCATCGCGCCAGAACATGAGTCCTCGCTCGTTGTTGTTGGCGAGCTCCTCGTGGACGCTATCCGGATCGAAGGTCCAGAGGGCCTCTCCGCTGGCGCCATCCAGAGCAATCACGCGGCTGTTCGGAGTTACGGTATAAAGGATGCCATCGACAACGAGGTTATTGGCCTGATACATGGCGCGGTCGCCCGTAACGTAGGTCCAGGCAACTTCCAGTTTGCCCACATTGTCTCGATTGATTTGATCCAGCGTGGAGTACTGATTGCTAGTGGGATGACCGAGGTAATGGGCCCAATCAGCGCCAGCGCCCTCGGCTTCGTGGCTGGGCTTCCCGCAGGACTGCAACAAGATCCCCAAACCGCAGAAAGTGAAAATCGTAAAAGTATTCTTGAGACAACGATGATTCATTTTGGAGAGCTTCAGCTTATTGGAATATGGATGACGTTAGTATACAACCTCAAGTCTCGCTTCTGGACAATCCAAGAGACTGTCCAATAAGTCAGTGGCGAATCGCTAGAACGGGACGGCGCCCGTTCACTACCCTGAATTTCTCTTCAAATGGGTAGCGCTCGGGCGCCGTCCCGAGCTTTTATTGCATTTATGAGACAGTCTCTAAGAGACTGTCCAATAAATGGAAAATCATCCTTCATATTCGTTGTAGGGCCGGCGCTTGCGCCGCATAGAAAAATAACACTCGGCTTCCGCGGTACGGCGTAACGGTCTTCACTTCGTTACGCCCAGTCAAGAGCGCCGACCCTACACAACCCACTTATTGGACACTCTCCAAGCGGGTCGACCAAGTACTTGATACTAGAATCTATCCCAATTACTCCGGAGCCTCCCTACCGAGTTTCGCCAACTCCGTGTCACGCCACTCTTCAATTTCTTTGATAAGTTCAGGGTCGCTTGGTTTTGGGTAAAGATCACTGGATTTGCATTTCCCGTTTTGGAAATTTCCGATGGGATTGGATGTCGATTCCGAGCTTGAGAACTTCGGCCACGGCGTTACCCTTTTTTTCGACGTGGGATTAGTTATTTTCTTTTACATACACTGGAAGAGTTGCGTGATAGCTCCCGAGGCGACCCGCACTGCTCCTTCACCGAAGGTAACTGAAGATGACTCTGTTCCCACGACGTCTTTTGACATGAAACTACTTACTCTATGCGTATTTTGCGTCGCTTTCGGGACGACCGTTGAGGCTGACAAATCTAGAAATTTCTCGAGCAATAGTCGACTTATTCTTGGAACCGAGAATAACTTGTCGGCTTCTTTGCGTATCGGTGATCTGGATGGTGACCATGATTTGGATATCGTCGTCGCCAATGGCCGTCACTGGCCTCAGCAAAACTATATTTTCTACAATCAGGGACGCGCTCGCTTCAAATTGATGCGGCCTTTGGGCTTTGATCTCGCTACGTCGTATGCCACAGAGCTTGCCGATCTCGATGGCGACGGCGACATTGATATTGCTGTCGGCAACGACACAGCTCCTAACGCTATCTTTCTCAACGAAGGGGATGGGCGCTTCCGGCATAGTGGCACTTTCGGCAAACCATCTAGTATTCGCAGCTTGACGCTTGCCGATATCGATTCGGATGGTGACGTTGATATTCTGGCGAATGCCCGCGGCAATCCGAACATGATTTTCTATAACGATGGGAAGGCTCGCTTCGCGGAATCACGAATGTTTGGAAATCGCTCCGATTCGACGATAGACGTTGCGGTAGGCGATCTCGACCAAGATGGTCAGCCTGACCTTGTCCTAGCCAATCGCGATGCTCAGCAAAATGTCGTCATTCTGAACGATGGTCGCGGAGGATTCGAGCGTCGGATTCCATTTGGTAGCGGTAGCGACGAAACACGCGCGGTTGCGGATCTCGATCGCGACGGTAAGCTGGACTGGATCGTCGGCAATATTGGACAGCCCAATACGGTCTACTTGGGAAATGGTAATGGCGGGTTTCGGGAGTCCGCAGATTTTGGGCGAACTGATGGGCAGACCTACTCAATCGCGGTTGGCGATATGAATAACGACCAGCTTCCGGATATTATCGTCGGAAATACAGGACAACGTAACGCGGTATATCTAAATCTAGGGGACGGCGCATCCTTTCGTGAACAGCTTTTTGGGGGTGTCTCCGAAGTTAGTTACAATCTCGCGGTTGGCGATCTCGACGACGATGGCTTTCTTGACATTGCCGTTGCGAATTCAAACGGTCAAAACCCGATATATCTCAATCGTCCGGCCAAATAATAAGGGCACTAGCGCAAGACTCGGCAATGCCGGAGCATTTTGGGCCGATTTGAAAGGAATCCGAATCAGAAGCGAACCCACTTCAATGGATCGCGACGAGGCTCTGGGTCGTGCGGAAATAGAGGACTCCCTCTGATATGGCAGGCGTGGCAAAGCAGGGTTCGCCCATTGGGTTGTTGGCGATAGGCCTAAATTCGGAACCGGCCGACAGGACGTGGACGGAATTGTGTTCTGAAGCGCAGTAGATTTTACCGTCGGCCGCGACGAGCGAAGCGATGATCGAGGCGGGTTGAGGCAGTTTTTCGACGTAGACAGGTTCCCCCGTTATCGCATTAAAACACCGGATGGAACTATAGTGTCCGAGGTAGATATAGTCGCCATAGACTACAGGCGTAGACATGTAGGATCCACCTTTGAGCGTACTCCAGACCACTCCGCCATTCGACGGTTCTTCGAGACTGGGAGTGATGTCGCCGCGAGCCTCGGGACGCACAACGTAGATGGGCGACTTGCCTCCATGGGAACTGACTACGTATATCCAATTATTGGCGCCGAATGGAGATGGGATGAGGTTGTCGCCTCCATCCTTGATCTTCCACAATTCTTCCCCGCTTTTGAGATCGTAGGAAACAACCCACGGCCAGCCATTGACAACGACTTGAGTGACTTCCGGACCGACGTGAATGAGCGGCGTCCCCCAGCTCCGTTCGCAGATGTCTTTACGAGAAACGCGCCAGAGTTCCTCGCCGTCCGAAAGTCGAAGCGCGACAAGAAAGGGGTTAGCGGGGTCGTCGCAGGTCAGGACGATATGGTTTTCATGGATACTTGGCGAACTGGCGTAGCCCCAACCGGTACTGTACTTGCTGATGTTGATAACGCCAAGGTCGCGACTCCATTTTAGGTTGCCGTCAAGATCGTAGCAGTAGAGGCCTTCCGAGCCGAAGAAGGCAACGAGGTTTTCCCCATCGACTGCGAGGCTTGTGTTCGCCTGGGTCGCTTTGATGTGACGAGTGGCGCGAGGCATGCCCTGATGAGCGGTTTCGCTCCAAAGCAGTTTCCCTGTTTTCTTGTCGAAGCAGAGGATGACCCACTGATGATTTCGGGCATCGTCAGCGGCGGTCGGCTGTCCCCCCGAGCCCAGCATGAGAGCGGCGACCTCTCCTTCAGGAACAGCCGTGCAAACGAATATCCGGTCGCCCCAAACAACGGGGCTTGAATGTCCGAGGCCTGGGATGGGAGCACGCCAAAGGACCCCTTGGGGATTCTCGGCGGCCGGATCCGCATTCCAGGTCGTGGGAAGGGAGTATCCCTCGAGAATGCCGGTCGCGCCGGGACCTCGGAATCCTGGCCAGTTTTGCGATTCGTCAGACGCCGTAGCGGTGAGGGCAATCGTGAAACAGAAAATATGCAGGAATAATTCCTTGAGAAAGCGTACGCGCATCTGAGGCCTGGGGTTGGGGTTGCGAGGATAAGACTTCAGGTTCCATTTTTTGACAAGTACTTCTTTTTGATCTTTGGATTGAAGGCGCCGTTAATCAGTGTGGACTTTTACCAATACGGTAAAAATAATCGCATCGGATCTATTAAATTCCCTATCGAAAAAATCCGGAGTATATCTGCAGCACACGATTTAGCGCCGCAATGGATGGGGCTCGCTCCTGCACCACGATTCGATTCCCGAGAAAACTGCTCATGATCAAACTTGTTTCCCTTATTATATTTCTATCATTCCCAACAGCCTCGGTATTCGGTAATCCGCTTCAACCGGCTATTAGCCCTGACGGTAAGCAGGTCGCATTTTGCTACCAGGGTGATATCTGGACTGTATCAACGAAAGGAGGACGACCCTATCGAGTGACCGTTCATGAGGGGTACGATTCGAATCCGCGCTGGAGCTCAGATGGGGACCGCCTGGCATTTCAAAGCGACCGCTACGGAAACAACGACATTTATTCCATGCCCAGCCAGGGTGGTATGCCTACTCGCCATACCCACCACTCCGCAACGGATCTGCTTTCAAGCTACAATGAAGATGGTTCCCTTCTCTTTCTGACCAAGCGCGTGTACGCGCAGATCGAACGAGAATATGAAATCTACAAAGCCGATTCCGCTGCCGGTACGCCAACCCGGTTTATGGATGCCTTGGGTTTCGACCCCGTGGTCTCCCCCGACGGGAGCAAGATAGCGTTCGTGCGAGGTACCTGCCGGATCGAACGCGAGGCGTATCAAGGTCCAGCCAATCGCGATGTGTGGATCTATGATATTTCAAGCGATGAATATACTCAGGTGACCGACTTTGAGGGGAATGACTTTTTACCCAAGTGGTTGAATGATTCGACCTTGCTTTTTATTTCGTCGCGCGAAGGGAAATACAACGTCTTCCAAACATCGCTTGAAGGCACGGCCAAGCAGTTGACCTTCGAGGACTCGTTTGGAGTTAATAGCTTCGATCTTAGCCGACGCTCCAAACAAATCGTCTATCAGCACGGCGCTGAGATATCCTTGCGAAAGGTCGGGTCCGGTTCCAGTACTTCGTTGGAAATCGAGCTTTCAGCGGATCTACGATTCGATCCGGTTGTTTCGGAAACAGTGAAAGACAAGGTCGCCGAATATGCCGTGTCGCCGGATGGCAGGTTGACTGCTTACGCGATTCGGGGCGATCTGTTTGTGACGCGCAACGACAAGGAGGATGATCGAAGCGTCCGCATTACCAAGAGCGCATCGCGTGAACGGGATGCCATTTGGTTGAATGATCATGCAATTCTATATGTTTCGGATAAAGAGGGGCAGAATGACTTATACATCATCGAGTCAGCCGACGAGAAAGAAACGGATCTCTTCAGAACGTTGAAAACCAAAACACGGCGACTCACTGAGACGCCCGAGGATGAATTTGAGCCTATTCTTGCGCCAAACAGGAAACGGCTTGTTTACCGCGCCGGGAACAGCAAGCTGATTGCTGCCGAGATTAGTGAGGAAGGAATCCTCTCCAACGCTACGACGCTACTCGATGGATGGGCAAGACCCGCAGGAATTAGCTGGTCTCCCGATAGTCGTTGGATCGCCTACGAAATGGGCGACTTGGACTACAATGCAGAGATCTATATCCACCCGGTGGACGATTCATCTGAACCCGTGAATGTGTCGATGCACCCCGGCTATGATTCCAGCCCGATTTGGAGTCGCGACGGTAGTAAATTGGGATTTCTCTCAGAACGAAACAATGGAGACGCCGATGTTTGGTTTGCATGGTTGAAGAAGTCCGATTGGGAAAAACCGGCCGAACAATGGGAGCGCGAACGTCAACAAAAGGCCGATAAGAAAAAAGAAAAGAAAGAGTCCGAAAACAAGAAAAGCGAAGAATCGAATGAAGCCGCCGAAGAATCTGAGGAAGCGGATGAAGGAGAGAAAGAAGACGAGGAGAAAGAGGTCCCTGCCCTCGAGATCGATCTCGATAGGATTTATTTGAGACTCGTTCAGGTGACCTCCAAGGCAGGCAATGAAGGAGAGTTCGTGTTCGATAAGGATGGCGAGATAATCTATTACACCATCGGCAGTCCCGGTAGGCAGGATTACGGAACCGTTCGAAATCTGTACAAGATTCGCTGGGATGGAGAGAAACCGACAGAAGTCATTGGAGATAAAAGCGGCCCCCGAAGTTTGCGCCTTTCGAAAAAGGGAGATCATATATTCGCTTTGACCAAGGGCGGCCTGATCAAGCGGATTGTAACCAAAGATGACAAAGTAGAAAAGCTTTCTGTTACCTCGCGTATTCAGACTAATAGCGCAGAAGAAAAAGAGCAGATCTACTTCGATGCTTGGCGTGCTCTGGAGCGCGGATTCTACGACCCAAATTTTCACGGATACGACTTCGCCGCCCTCAGGGACAAATACCTGCCTTTAGCGAAAGCCGCCTCAACCACGGAAGATTTTCAATATACATTCAACCTGATGCTGGGCCAGCTCAATGCCAGCCATATGGGTATGCGAGGGGTGGATAATCCCAAGGAAACGCAATCTCAGAAATCAGGATTAGTAGGCATGGAAGGTTTGAATACAGAAAGCGGTTTCCAAATAACGAATATCGTTCCGGCCAGCCCGCTGACCAAAGCGTCCCTGCCGCTCCAAGAGAACGATGTTGTTGTATCCGTTGACCGCGAGCTCGTGGCAGTCGACGTAAACATTTTCTCGCTGTTTGCCGACCGGGCGAACGATGAAGTGCTTCTGGAAATAGAGAGGGACGGAGAAAGGCGCGAGAGCATTGTCTGGCCTACGAGTTCCTTAACGATGGAGAACTATGATGCCTGGGTAGAAAGTCGCCGTAAATTGGTAGAGGACTACTCGAACGGCCGGCTTGGGTATCTGCATATCCGCGCCATGGGCTGGAAAAGTTTCGAACGCTTTGAAACCGAATTGGTAGCCGCAGGCTATGGCAAGGAAGGCATTGTGATCGATGTGCGTTACAATGGAGGCGGCTGGACAACGGACTATCTTTTGGCAGTGCTTAATGTTCAGCGCCACGCGTACACCATCCCCAGAGGAGCGGCTTCAAATCTGAAGGAAGAGCATCTGAAGTTTAAGAACAACTATCCCAGTACCAGGCTTCCATTGCCTTCGTCTACAAAGCCGTCCATCGCGCTCTGCAACGAGAGCAGCTACAGCAATGCGGAGATTTTTTCTCATGCCTATAAATCCTTGGAACTTGGGACGCTTGTGGGACAGCCGACCTTTGGAGCCGTTATTTCAACAGGCAGCTATACGCTCGTAGACGGGTCCTATGTGCGCATGCCCCTGCGTGGCTGGTTCGTGAAGGAAACCGAGCTGAACATGGAACTCAATCCCGCAATCCCTGACATTCTTGTGGAAAACCCTCCCGCCTACAAAGCCAAAAACGTGGATCCTCAAGTAAAGCGGGCGGTTGAGGAATTGCTCAAACAGATAGATTCGAAGTAGACTCGTTGGGTTCGCTTCCTAGGCAGGAAATCGTCCTGTAGTCTTAAATGGAAAACGACTCTCCTTATAAAGGGTCAATTTTGGGTGGTGACGAATGACCTGAGCTGATTAGGTCTGAAGTATGGCAAAACTCTGTGTCCAACTTGATGATATACACGCGGCAGCTGGCAGAATTGCGAAGCATGCTCATAGAACTCCTGTGCTCCGATGCGCATCCATCGATCGGATTCTTGGTGCGGAACTCTACTTCAAGTGTGAAAATTTTCAAAAGGTGGGAGCTTTCAAATTTCGTGGCGCCTGTAATGCGGTTGCGTGTCTGTCAAAGGAAGAGCTCAAGCGAGGTGTGGCGACGCATTCATCGGGCAATCATGCGGCGGCTCTGGAGCTCGCAGCAAAGCTGTCCGGATCGAGTGCGCACATTGTCATGCCTTCTAATGCTTCCGCTGTCAAAAAGGCGGCAGTGGAAGGCTATGGGGCTAAAATTACTTATTGCGAACCGACTCTGGAAGCTCGGGAAAGCACGCTTGCCCAGATTCTCGAGGACGAGGGACGGACGCTAATTCATCCCTACAACGACTCACGTATCATCGCCGGACAGGGAACTGCCGCGCTTGAGCTACTGGAAGAGGTCGAGGATTTGGATGTCCTGATGGCCCCAGTCGGCGGAGGAGGTCTTCTCAGTGGTACATCCATTGCGGTCAGTGAAGCCCTTCCTTCGGCAAAGGTGATTGGAGCTGAGCCACTGAATGCAGACGATGCCTGCCGCTCTATGGAAGCCGGTGAGATACAACCGTCGCATGATCCGCAGACCATTGCCGACGGACTTCTCACTAGTCTGGGCGACTTGACCTTTTCGATAATAAGGGAACGCTGCTCCGGCATCGTGACTGCTTCCGAAGAGTCCATTATTGAGGCGATGCGCTTGGTTTGGGAACGCATGAAAATTATTATCGAGCCCTCCGCTGCCGTACCCGTGGCAGCACTACTGGAAAAACGGGGCGATATTCCCGGCAATCGAGTGGGAGTCATCATCTCCGGTGGAAACGTAGATCTGGATCGATTGCCGTGGGTTGAATGATCTTATACAGTTTTCAGTTCTTGTGGAAGCCGAGAGCGGAGCGGCAACAAAGAAGTTGGTAACGGATGAAGTTAGTATACAACGTTAAGTCTCGCTTCTGGACGGTCTAAACGGGACGATCAAGTACTTGAAACTAGAACCTATCCCAAGATTCCCGCGGCAAGCCCAGAGGTATTCTCGAGTAGCGGGGGGGGATAGCCCCAACCC
>JAJFLS010000603.1 GCA_021772595.1 Opitutales bacterium | reverse complement strand
TGCTTAGAGCAGCTGATAGATCTCGCTTCGCCTTTTCAGGATCGATGGCAATTTCCTCTAGCCCTCCCTGAGCATGAACTCGAGACTTCTGCTGCGACATCATCGATTCGTCAGACTTCAAAGCGTGTTCCGGAACAGTCTTGCCCGCTCCACTCTTCGCCAGGTTGGAGATCGTCTCTCCGGACCCTTTCAAGTCCCTAGCGATCTCCGCCACTTTGTTCGCTGTAGAAACCACTGGATCCGCCCTCTTTCCGCTATCGATCCGAGGACCTCCAACGGACACCTCTTGCTCGGCTGATAAAGCTGCTATTTCGAGCAGCTCAGCCGGTTTCGATGTTTGGACTTCAGAGGGAGAACTCATTTTCTGCTCGTGCTTAGCAGAGTTGATGCCAACAGGTGTTACAGCCTCCCTAACCTCTTTATTATCAGTATTTAATAAATTTTCTCCCACAGGCGACGATGCTACCCTGGCAACAGTCGGCACGGGCCGAAGGTGAGAATCGGCAGTTTTTGCCGCACTCGTCTCTTCGTCATCTTCGAGCTCTTCATCAAGCTCCTCAACTTGCTCCGATTTCAATTTCGGTGCGCCTATCGTCTCGCGAGACGAATCCAAGTCTACCGGCTCCTTCAAGGGGTCAGGCTCGATTTGTCTTTCGGACGGGCCAAACAGCTTCAAGTTTTCAAAGCCGTCTCGTTTGACCGACAGCGATAAAGCGCCAAAGCCGGAGTTTCCAAAACCAGGAACCGCTCCACGCTCGACTTTCGAGCCGCGAGCGAGCTTCGAATCCGCGGGATTCGCTTCGTCTCGAGCTTCCTCGTCATCCTCTTCCAAACCATCAGCTGATGGCTTCTCTAATCCAAAAAGCTTCTGGGCTCCGTAAACGGCTTTATCCCAAAAACTGCTAAACTGTCCATCCTTGCGACCGGTAGCGCTTCCTTGCGTCTCACTCCATGCGTTACGCATAGAGTTTTTTTCGTTTTCTCGTACCCCCGGAACGGATACGCTAGTGGGTTCTATGGACATTATTTTATCTCAATAATTTTTAACTGGGGTCAACGTTATCATCTGTGAAAAGTCTCAATATATCCGACAGTCGCGCGGCGCGCTTAATGAGCACCTCGTTGCCACCATCTTGCGTGGCCATCTCCTGCAGAATATCCCCGACGATATCGGGTTTCATAAAGCGCATTATCTTCGCGACCGTCGGGTCGTTCAGTTCGCTAAAAATACTCACCGTAGCGAGAGGATCCAAGTTGCTATAGGTGCTCGCGAGGGACTTTAGATTCTGCTTTTCCCATTCCTCTACCTTCACGATATCCGCCAACAGTGTATCGCGCATTTGCTCGACCTTCGACTTAATCTCGTCGACTTCCGCGCGATCCGCTTCCAAACGGGTTTCGAAGACTTGAAGCTCGACTTCCTTTTTCTCCACCTCCGCCAAGCGACCTTCAAGTTCGGACTGCAGCTTGACTATGTGTTCGCTCGAAAAGCTCCATTGCAGAGACGACGGATCTTCTCGCTTAACAACAAGCACTTCCGTATGATGAGCAGGAAACAAATCCGCCCAATAAATATAAAACGCTCCGGCTTGCGTGCCCAACAGTATTACCAAGGACAGTACGGCCAGAAACCAAGGTTTTGACAATAGACTACTCATGAATCGTTCCTTCCATTCCTTCGACAATTATAGGCGTCTTCGATCTCGTGAGTCTCTTCGCGGAAAACATCCGCACGATATTCCTCTAGGCGACGCTCTTTCAAATTTTCTACGACCTTCTTCTCGTGGATACATTTCACCATTTTGGCCAACGCTCTTTCGCGCTTCTTAATAGCTTCGTCCAAGGCGGCTTTCGCCTCTTCTGCACGGCGCCCGATCGCATCGATTCTCCCCATAAGCGCGAGACGATCGTTTCGTGAAAATGACTCGCTTTTCGACTCCCCCCATTGATCGAACATTGCGGACTTTTCGCTATCCACATTCGCGATTCTCTCCTGCAATCGGTTCACCTCTTGAGAAATTTCGCTAAATGCCTGACGAGAGCTTTGCTCCTCCCATTCGCGAAGCCCCATGAGGGATTCTAGATTGAATGCGAACTTCTTCATTTGAGAGCCTCCGAAAGTTGAGCAAATGCGTCAGTCCTCGAAACATGATCCTTATAGCTCTGCTTAAGCAAACTCATCAATCGATCATTCACTAGAATGGCGTTGTCGATTCGCTGGTTGGCCCCTTTGGAATACGCTCCAAGGTTGATGATGTCCTCATTTTTTCGGTACAAGGATAAATAGTCTCGGGCAGAACTGGCTATCTCTATTTCTTCTTCAGAAGAGACGTCGTTAATCAAACGACTGATGCTTTCGAGCACATCGATTGCCGGGAAATGGTTGGCAGTCGCCAAGCGACGCGAAAGCACGATATGCCCGTCTAGAATACCTCTTACTGCATCCGAAACGGGCTCGTTCAAATCATCACCTTCAACCAATACCGTATAAAATGCGGTGATGGATCCATTCTCGGAATTTCCTGAGCGTTCCAGCAACTTGGGCAGCTTCGAGAAAACCGACGGCGTATATCCCCGACTCGCGGGAGGTTCTCCAATCGCCAGCCCCACTTCGCGCTGGGCCATCGCGTACCGTGTAACGGAGTCCATCAGAAACAGCACTTTCTTGCCGGATTCCCGAAAATTCTCCGCGATGGAAGTCGCCAAGCTCGCCGCTCGTAAGCGCAAAGGAGCGGACTGGTCCGAAGTGGCAACCACAACAACCGTTTTCCTCATGCCCTGAGGGCCTAGGTCCTTTTCAATAAATTCCCGTAACTCACGGCCACGTTCGCCAACGAGCGCTATCACATTGACATCCGCGTCCGATCCTCGGGCAAGCATGCCCATCAAGGTCGATTTGCCGACGCCGCTTCCCGCGAATACTCCGAGACGTTGGCCCACGCCGACAGGACTAAATAGATCGATAGCCTTCACGCCTGTCTCGAACGTATCAGTGATTCGCCTACGCAGCAACGGGTTGGGAATTCTCTGGTTTCCTGAGCTTTCCTCACGATAGCGAATAGGGCCGAAACCGTCGATCGGCTTACCCAATCCATCCAATACGCGCCCGAGTACCTCTTGTCCAACAGGCACTCGTCTAAGTCCAGCACCGAGCCGCACCTGGCAACCGGGATGCACGCCTTCCATATCTTCGAGAGGCATTAGTAAAATTCTATGGTCGCGAAACCCAACCACTTCGGCATGAATTTTCAGATCGGAATTTGGCGAGACGATATCGCACACGTCGCCCAAACTCGCTTGCGGTCCCTCCGACTCGATAACGAGTCCCGCGACTTGGACGACCTTTCCCAAACGGGAAACTGTATCCGTTGTTTCAGCGCGAAGGCCGATGTCAGCCGCCCAATCTGGAAGTAATCGATTCATCAACTCGGCTTCAGGCCATCCTTAAGCCGTTCCATTTTTGTCGAAAGCAGTCCGTCGACCTTTCCGAACCGACTGCTCAAAAGGCAATCGCCTCTCTTCAAGGTTTCGTCTTCAACAAAGGTCAAACGCGGATGCTTCGCCTTAAGCTCGTTCTCAAACTCCACGAGTAATTCGATATCCAAAGGATGGAGACGGATCTCCATTTTCTCTTCGTCCAAACCGGATTCCTCGATAATAGAATTCACGACAGATTGGACGATCTCGGGATTTATCTCCAGCCCACCGAGCGTCCGACCGACGCATTCGTAGGTCAACGCCATGAGCGCCTCCCTAGCTTCGCCCACGATTACGCTGAATTTCTCCTCCAGCGCGGATAGTGTGCTTTCTCTCAACGCGTTAACATCGTTTCTGAATTCCAGAATCTGCTGATTGTATTGGGAACTCGCCTCGTCATACCCTTTCCGATACGAATCATCCTTTCCCGTCTCATGATCTCTGGCCGCGATTCGCTCGGCTCCATCGTATACAATGGAAACGCCGGCCAATGGCTCGATGAGACGCAGCTCGTTTTTAGACTGTCTGGCTGCCACCATCTAAGCTGATCTCCTCCTGTTCTTCCAATCTTCGAACGACTTGAATGACGCGTTCCTGGGCGGCCTCGACTTCCGTCAATTTCACCGGACCCATCATCTCCAGTTCTTCCATTAAAGTCTCCGCAGCACGCTTGGAAACCGCTTGCATGATAAAATCGCGAAGCGTATCGGAAGCCGACTTGAGCGCGATCGTCAAATCGCCCGAATCGACTTCGCGCATGATACGCTGCAGATCCGGAAGCTCCAGGCGAATGAGGTCGTCGAAGCTGAACATCTTCTTTCGAATCTCCGAACCCAAAGTGGGATTGCGCTCTTCGATATTCGCGAGGATCGACTTGCTGTCTTCCTTCTCCAAAGTATTGAGCAATTCGGCAACCATGCGAACACCGCCGCTGCGATTCATCGTCACCTTGCCGCCCGTATCCAAATTCTTGCTCAGCGAGTTCGCTACCTTATTGATAATCTCAAGTGACGTCGGTTCGAGCATCCCCAATCGTTCGATGACTTCCTCGCGAACTTCCTGATTGAACATCCCCAGAATCGGACCGGCCTTGTCGTTATCCAGATACGAAAGCACAAAGGCGATCGTCTGGGACTGCTCGGTCTTGATCATATTGAAAATTTGTGGCGGCTCCATCTGCTCGATCTCTTTGATCACCTCAGCGGAGTTGCTTGTCGGAGCGATGCGCTCGAGAATGCTGCTCGCCTTGAAGTCGCCCTTGGCGATCTCCAGCGCTTTGCGAGTGTAGAACGGCCCTCCGAGCAACGAGCTGTAACTTGAGAGAATCACGCCCGAAAATTCTTCCATCGAACGCTTTTGATCCTCTTCCTCAATCGACGTAATTTCCGTCATCTCTCTGCAGATGATCTCGATCTCATCGTCCTCGAACTCTTTCAGCACATGGGCTGCCGCTTCCGGGCCAATGACGATTAGAAAGGTCGCCAGCTTTTGAGTACGCGAAAGTTTTTCGTATGTTCCAGCCATGTCGATTATCTACCTTCGGGTTCGCCGATCCATTCGCGCAAAGTCACTCCAATGTTGGCGGGCTTCTGGCGAATCAGCTCATTGAGCATTTCCGGTGTTACAGTGCCGTTCTCTTCAAGCTTTCTGTTTTGGAGTACTTGTTCTGGTTGAAGAACTTCGATCGAAATTTGTTCGGGCTTATTCTTCTTAAGCATCTGCAGGAAGAACACGATTACACCGATTCCCAAAACGATGCCTCCGATGCTCTTGCCGTATTCCACCCACTTCTGGAAATCGACTTCTTTTTGGAGGGTTTCAGTTTGGACCAAATACGGATCTGGAGCGAATGTCATTTCCGTAACGGTGACGAGCTCTTCATAAGTCTGGTCGTCCTTCAAGTCGATTCCCAACGCGTTGACCACGATCTGACGCAGACGCTGAATTTCCTCAACCGTCCGATCTATCGGAGAACCATTGGCGTCGAGCCGCTTAGAAACCAGCAACGACGCCGTCAATCGACGGATCGTACCTGGACTTTGGACACGATTGCTAACTACTTTTCCAATTTCGTAATTCTGCGTTTTCTGTTCCGTAGAATCCTCTCGACTCATGACAGTTCCTTCCGAACCGCTCGCCGGATCCGGTAAATTCGAAGCCACTCCCGCGGCACTATTCCCACCGCCGCTCGTTTCCTGCTCCAACATTTTCTTCTCATCAGTAACTACCGAGCGAAGCACGCCTTCTGGCTCGAAAGTCTCCTGCGTCGTCTGAACGGATGACGTGTCAATATCGACTGCAACAAGCACTTCCGACTGGTTACTTCCCAGCACTCGGTCGAGCATCGATTGGACCTTGTTGGTAAAGTAGACTTCAAGTCCTTTCCGGTAACGAATCGCGTCGTTGGAAAGCCCGCCATTTAGGCCATCGCCCCTCAATTCTTCGCTGAGCACCGTACCGGCGCTATCCACGACTACCACATCATTGACATTCAAACCCTGAATCGAATTCGCAACCAAATGCCGTATCGAATTCACAGCGGACAAAGTCATCCCGCCATTCGTATCCACAAATACAGACGCCGTAGCGGTCTCTCTTCCTTCGCTGGTCACGATGATTCGGTTTTCCGGCATCACGACCATTACACGAGCAGAACGCACACCACTGAATTGGGTGATCGTTCGTTCGAGTTCGCCCTTAATTGCTCTTAAATAGTTTGTACGTTGGACAAAGTCGCTGATGCCAAAGCTACCCTGGTCGAACAGTTCGAATCCCGGCCCATTCCCCGAAGGAACCATGCCTTCCGCGGCCAATTCCCAACGTAGACGATGGACTCTGCTCCCCTCGACGTAAATCGAATTTCCATTCTTTCCCGTTTCGACCTTGACGCCCATTTGCTCGAGTTTATCGGCGATTTCTCCGGCCTCTTCCGCATCCAGATTTCCATACAGGAGCTGCATATTCGGCTGCCCTGCCCAAATCATCAACGCGATCATCGCCAGGACAACCAAGCCCGAAGCGAGAATAAGCGAAATTTTCTGATTGGCCCCAAGAGGCTGCCAAAGCTCTTTAAATTGATCCATGAATCCCATTTATTAAGTTACCGAAAAATCGT
Source organism: Opitutales bacterium (assembly GCA_021772595.1). GTDB lineage: Bacteria > Verrucomicrobiota > Verrucomicrobiia > Opitutales > Opitutaceae > Pelagisphaera. The sequence goes on along the minus strand of JAJFLS010000603.1, from coordinate 1,812 downwards.
TACACCGGCATTCTCATCAGTTCCTGATAGGACTGAACCAGCTTGTTGCGCACTTCCACTAGCATCGTGAATGCGAGTCCTGACTCCTGCATCGCGATCATCGATTGGTGAATATTGTCCGTCTCGCCGAGGAGCATTTTATTGGTCTCCTCCATAGCGACCTTGCCCTTGTTATCGACGTCTTTGACGAGATCGCCGATCATGTTCCCAAACGATTCGGAAGGGGCGGCTTTCGTAAGCGACTCCAGCTCTTTTGGCTGAAAGGTCTCCTTGGTTTTCAGATGCTGGATCAGCGACTGGTTAAAACCTTGGCTGGCTCCGAGACTGGAATTCAATTCGATCATTGCTGTAGTCTAATTATGAATGCGGCGGGGAGATTATCGGCCCATTCGGAGGGCGTTCTGAGCCATCTGCTTGGCAGTTCTCACGACTTGAAGATTCGCTTCGTAACTTCGCGACGCGGAAATCATGTCGACCATCTCATGGGTCAAATTCACATTTGGCAGCTGCACCATTCCCTTCGCATCGGCGTCCGGGTGGCCGGGATTGTAGACGAGCTCACCTGCTTTAGTATCAGCCGTGATCGACTTGACCTGAACGCCAGTCCCCATGACTTTTTGGCCCTCGGAGTTTGTGCCGAGCTCCATCAGCTTCGCTTCGAAACTCACCATTTGACGGGCGTATGGCTTGCCGTCCGGTCCGCGGGTCGTGTGAGCATTGGCGATGTTCTGCCCAATTACATCCAAACGCACTTTTTCCGCGGATAGCGCGGAAGCAGTGCTTTCAAGTCCTGGCATTATATTCATGATGTCGCTCTCCTATTTTGATTCGCCTAGACGACGCGGCCCGTGATGGCGGTTTTGATACGTTTCATCGAATTCGCCGTGTATTGTGTAAGAAATTCGTACTGCATCGCGTTCTCGCTCATTTTCAGGAGCTCCGAATCCATCTGGACGTTGTTGCCGTCAGGTCTGACGTTGGGGGAATTGAAGTCCTTCTCGAATGTCGCCTCATACTGGGCGATGCTCTCAACGTCATTGCCGCTCGCTAATTTCTGCAGTTCTTGGGCGAAGTCCGCCTTGAGGTCGGTCCGCTTGTATCCCGGCGTCTCCACGTTCGCCAGATTTGCCGAGATTGCCTGATGACGCGCATGGGAAACGTCTAGCAACTTTTTCGCTAGGACGTAATTTTCGCGCTCCATGATTTGATCGATCATGCCATGCGCCTAGCAAGGTACGTGCCTACAGGGGAATAATCTTTTTTAACCCATTGTAAACCAACGGATTAAAAGTGGAAAAAATATTTCCACGGTAGTTCCTGAGCTGGACGGCGGAACTTCTTGCCTACCTCATTCGAATGATTTCGTTGGATCGCTAGGCGATTCAGGGACCAGGCATTTGAACAACGACCGCAGGACGACCGTCTTTAGCCCGCTTAGGCCGGTTCTTCGCTTTTCCGCTCCATCGCATACCGATCGAGAAGAAGGAGCGAATCCGTATTTCCCTTCGCGAGCTTCAGCTTGTCGATCATGTCGGAGACAGTCTTCTCTTCTTCGACTTGCTCGTCCACGAACCACTTCAAAAACGAAACTGTAGCGAAATCGGATTTGTCCTGAGCCACCTTATACAAATCGTAAATATGCTGCGTAACCGCGCGCTCCTGCTCCAAGCTCGATTCGAACACCTCGATAATCGATCCCCACTCCCATTCGGGCTCGGCGATCGCAGGCAGCCGGGCCACTCCGCCTCGGTTAACCAAATACTGATAGAACTTCATCGCGTGCTGGCGCTCTTCCTCGCTCTGCAAATGCAT
>JAJFLS010000602.1 GCA_021772595.1 Opitutales bacterium | reverse complement strand
CGTTTCGGCCGGAAAGCGCCGAGGCGATTATGAACCCGTTCGGCACGGCTCCCGGGCTATGGCTGGAGAAGGACGGTAAGGTTCTGATCATGCTCCCTGGCCCGCCGAACGAATTGCAACCCATGTTCGAGTCGCAGGTTGTGCCGCGATTGGAGGCCCTCGAGTATGTTGAAGAGCAGGAGAACTACCTCCAGTTGCGCACGATCGGCGTGGGTGAATCCACGCTCGAAACCGATTTGGGATCCGTGTTCGAAAAGTACGACGGCCTCGCAGTCGCCTACTGCGCACACCAGGGAGCCGTCGATTGTCGGATCAGTTTTCCTGGGGCCGAGGACAAGTCCGATCAGCTCATCGATATCGCAGAAGCCTGCAGAAAAATCCTCGGGGACAATTTCCTCTGCTTGGGCCACGATTCAGTTGCGGAGGTTATCTCGAAAATGCTGAAGGTCCGTAAAAAGTCGCTCGCTACTGCAGAGAGTTGCACCGGTGGATTAATCTCGAATACGTTTACGGACATCGCCGGAGCGTCCGATTTTTTCCAAGGCGGAATCGTAAGCTACACCAATGAGGCGAAAATGGATCTGCTCAGCGTACCGGAAGACATGATACGCCAGCACACTGCGGTGAGCGATGAAGTGGCGATCGCGATGGCCACGGGCGTCGCGGAGAGATTCGAGTCGGACTACGCGCTAAGCACGACCGGCTACGCGGGACCGACGGGCGGGACTGAGGCGAATCCGGTCGGAACGGTTTTCGTCGGGCTCCATTCGCCGCGCGGCATCTGGTCGAAACGACTCTTCTGGAAAGGGAGGCGAACGGCGATCAAGACGCGTGTGCTCCACGCGGCGATGGATCTTCTGCGCCGGGAATTGATCGCGGCAAATGGGGACGATCAGGCCGCGAACGAAGACCTCAGAGCGGAAGCGAACGAAATCCTGAAATCGCTGTCATGAACAGCGGATCCCGTCGATCGGCGGCAAATGGGTTGCTTTTGACGCAACCGATGGATTTCCTCCTCCCCCAAGAAAGTGACCAATTAATCATTGTAGGAGCGGGTTTACCCCGCGATATCGCCGATCGACAAAGATAGAATGAGAGTTATCGCGGGATAAACCCGCTCCTACAGTGAACCAATTGAGCGTTTTTTACTTTTCGGACTATTCCTTCGGGAAAACCTATTTTACAGGATGGAAGCTTCAAACACGCCGCTAGACTCATTGAACCGACCGCTCCGCGATTTGCGAATCTCGGTGACCGATCAATGCAATTTCCGATGCGCCTATTGCATGCCCAAGGAGATTTTCGGCCCGGACTATTCCTTTCTCAACAATAAGGAAATTCTGACTAATGATGAGATTTTTCTCCTGGCCTCTTGCTTCGCTAAGCTGGGAATCGAAAAGATCCGACTCACTGGCGGAGAGCCTTTGCTGAGAAGGGATCTGGTTCCACTCATCCGCAGGTTGGGCAGCATCGAATCCATAAAAGACATTTCGCTTACGACAAACGCCACGCTGTTGCCGCGCTACGCTAAGCCTCTTAAAGAAGCAGGCCTTTCCCGAATCAATATCAGCCTCGACGGTCTCGCAAACGATTCATTCAGGCGGATGAACGGCGGGCGGGGGAACGTCGAAACCGTGCTGGCAGGAATCGATGCCGCGAAGAAAGCCGATCTCAATCTCAAGGTGAACATGGTCGTCCAGAAAGGAATCAACGAGACGGAGGTTCTACCGATGGTTCGCTATTTCAGAGAACGCCAGATAACGCTCCGCTTTATCGAATACATGGATGTGGGTAACTCCAATCAATGGAAACTCGACGAGGTCTTTTCCGCTAAGGAGATTCTGGATACGATCGGTCAGGAATTCGATTTCGAGCCCATTGATCCGAACTACAAGGGTGAGGTCGCCGCACGTTACCGATATACGGATACGCCAGCCGAATTCGGTCTCATTAATTCAATTACAAAGCCGTTTTGCCGCGACTGCAATCGGGCGAGACTTTCAGCGGACGGAAAATTGTTCACCTGTTTGTTCGCAACGGTCGGCCACGATCTCAAGTCGGTCCTGAGAAACGGAGCCAGCGACAATGATATGGTAGAATTGATTTCCAACATATGGTTGCGCCGCAAAGACCGCTACTCAGAAGAACGATCCTCCTTCACCGAGCCAAAGGAGAAGGTAGAGATGTCGTATATCGGGGGGTGAGAGAAAGGTAAGGCTGTTTAATAACTCGAGGGTTTCTGTAGGGGCGTCGCTTGCGGCGACCGCGTAGGAAGAGTTCTCGCTACATCTGCGGTCTTTGCAAGCGAAGACCCTACGGATTCGGGAAATTCGGGCCGGCGCCCGAGCGCTACCTATTTGAATGTAATATAAGGGTAGTGAACGGGCGCCGTCCCGTTCCAACAACTCGTCGAACTGACTTTTAAAACAGAAAATAAAACTCGGCTTTTGCGGTACGGCGCAAGCGCCAACCCTACGGAAACACGGTCTCACCGATTATCGCCTGCAAGCAGGCTCCTACATTTTGCGACTAGCTATTGCTAGCTAATCCGAGATAGTTGAGCAGCCAGACTTCCTTCCAAACGCGGTAGCGACCTTCCCAAGTTATCCGCCCCATCTCGTCTTGCATTTGCGGCGGATTAAGAAAACCGGCTTCTATGTTCGTACGCTCCAGCACGCCTTGCTGCCGGTTGATATCGTCGATCGGTTCGATCTCGTACGTATCCAAATCCAAATTTTCGATACGCTTTTGGTGCGTCTTGAAAAGCTTCGAGACGTTTCGAGTCCACGGCTTGCGGCAAACGTTCCAGAGGTCCGGATAAAATCCGCCGTAGGGCGTGTACAAGTTGTCGGTTACGTATCGCTCGCCTTTCAGAGTTTCCGATGTGAACGATAGGCAATGGGTGATCGCGCCGTTGGCTTGGGGAATGAACAGGATTTGCGAGCGGACAACATTGGTCGGATCCTGGTAGATCGAAGAGCGAAGCATAACTCCGTTTCCAATCTCCGCCACGAGCGCTTGCGATTTTTTGAACCCATTCTCGCGCAGCCAATCGCGGAGCTCGATCAGCTTGCGTTGGGCGGGCCATTCCTCTCCGGAATCGTTGGCTCGGAATCTCGGGAATAACGCCAAACTGCTCCGGCTCATTGCGCTGATCGCGATCCAGGTATAGAGCGTTTCCAACAGCAGCCAGCAAAGAAAAAAGATAATAGCCAAAGACCAGAAAGGCCGTTCCGCCCATTTCATCTCATCCACGAAATAGGCGAGCACGAGAGAAACGGAGAGCCAGCGGGCCCAGCGATTGAGTATCCCCACGAGCAGAGAGTTCGTCCGGTTGCTGACTACGCCCAAAATTATGGACACCCCAATTAGGATGGAGACAGCGAGCTGCACATCGAACTTTAGAATCTCATTCATGAACACGTGAAAATCTGGCAAACAGGAAGGCTTGGGAATTGATCCCTTAGCGAATCGAAAACAATAGCGAAAACCCGAACAATTGCGAGACGCGATCTTTTGATAATCGCTTCTCGGCGTCAAAACGGGGGCGACCCGCGGGCTTCGTCTTGGATCAGGTGTAGCGAACCGGCATGATCACGCAAAGGAAGCTTTCCAAGGTCTTGAAAACACCTGGGCTGACTTCGTCTTTAAGCTCGAAAAATATCTCGTCCTTGGTCAACGCCTTGAGCGGATCCATGAGAAACGCCGGATTGAAAGCGACCTGAAGATCCGGACCGCTGTAGTCGATGGCGAGCGACTCGTGCGACTCCCCGAAATCCGGGCTCGATGCGCTCAACTCCATCAAGTTATTGCTGATCTGAATCTTAACGGAATTCGACTTGTCCGTGGCGACGAGCGCTGCACGGTGGATGGACTGGAGAAATAGCTCTCTTTCGACCTTTATTCGCTGATGCGTTTCCTTCGGGATGACCTGCTGGTAATTCGGGTAGTTGCCTTCGACCACTTTCGAAACGAGGAGAATGTCCCCGACGAATCCCTCGGCCTCGTCCTTGGTGTGGATCTGGAAGGCGACGCGGCGGTCGTTGAAAGCGATCTTCAAGCTCTCGCCTTTGTCGAGGAGACGCGTCAGCTCGGAAACGGTCTTGGCTGGGAGAATCAGGCTTCCGGAAAGCCCTTCACCCACTTCCATGTCATGGTCGATTTTCGCCAGGCGGCGGCCATCGGTTGCGACCAGGCTCAACTTACCCGAACCTTCCGCGTCTTCGGGCTCGGCGAAAGTGAAGTAGACGCCGTTGAGCATGTAGCGGGTCTCATCGGACGACTGAGCGTAGGAAACGCTCCGGAGCATAGAGGCGAGATTGGACTGCTCGATCGTGAACGAGCGGTCGTCGCTGAATTCCGGCAAGGCGGGGAACTCGTCGCGACTGATTCCCATGATTTTGAAAAGCGATCCGCCCGAGGCGATCTTGACTTGGTTGTTCGGCGAGGCTTCCACCTTCACGTCGCTGTTCGGGAGTTCCTTGATGATCGTCGCGAGACGCTTCACCGGGAGTGTGATAGTGCCAGCCTCTTCCACGCTGGCCTTGATCTTGGCGCAGATCCCCAGGTCGAGGTTTGTCGTCGTCAACGAGATCGTTTCCCCATCTGCTTCGATAAGCACATTGCTGAGGATCGGCATCGAGGCCTTGGACCCGACTACGTTTAGGACTTGCTGAAGACCGTTGCTGAAATGGTCGCGGTGGATTTTGAATTTCATTGGGGTGTAATTAGGAGGAATTTCAAGTTACTGACAATTCGAATGAATAAGAATTAATATCTTATTTAAATTCATCATATTACTATGCTCTGTGAACTACTACGATAACCGGGCTAAGATATTGGAATTCAATGGGTAGCTCGGGATGTTGGTTGTTGATTGTAGGCCGAAAGGCTGGGTAATGAACATCAACATGTGAAAAAATTTTCAATTTAATCGTGTTGTAGCGAGGTTTTTCGCGCGTTATTAGCAATTGCTTTACAGATGTTCATTCGGCTGTCCGGGCGTTCCTTCGAATTCTCCGAATCATGATCAGATGGCGGATCACTCCGTAGAAGAGATAGGCGAGAAAGCCCAGGACGAGTGCGTACTGGCGATACAGGTAGAAAAGGGCGCCGGCGGTGAGCATCAGGATGAAGGTTCCGAGGCGGACTTTCGTGTTCCAGTCGATATTTTTGAGGCTCGGATAGCGGATCGGGCTGATCATCAAGTAGGAGATGAAGACCATCAGAAACGGTAGCGCGATCGCCCATCGCTGAAGGTCGTGCTTGTTAATGACGAGGACCAGGGTCGCGATCATACCGGCGGCGGCGGGCACGGGGAGGCCGATGAAATCGGTATTGGTGCGGTCGATGTTGGCGGGATAGATAAGCGGGTGGGTGATCACGTTGAAGCGGGCAAGTCGAACCCCGGCACAAAGGAGATAGACGAAGCTCAAGAAGAGGCCGATGTTCTTGAAAAAGAGGCTCTCCTCGGGATTCAGAATCAGAAAGAGCACCATCAATGCGGGAGCGAGCCCAAAGGAGACCATGTCCACGATAGAGTCGAATTCCTTGCCGAACAGCGACTCGCGACCCCCGAGACGAGCAACCCGGCCGTCGAGGGAATCGCAAAGCATCCCGCCCAGAATAAATAAAACCGCCTCGGTGTAGAGCTGGGCGGGATTCGAGATAGGGTCGTCTAGGATCACGTTGTAGCGCGCCTGGATGCACTTCATGATCGACATGAAACCGCAGAACAAATTGCCCGCGGTGAAGAGATTCGGCAGCAGGTAGATTCGGCTGGCTTGCGAAGTGTCGATCTTCGCGGATTCGGATTCCGGCGGTTCTTGAGAATTCAAATCAGTCGGAGTGCGTCAGGGTTTCCAGATATTTCCAAAAGGAGGAGTGCTGCTCGACGAGCTGCTCCTCGGAAATAGGGAGTTTCGCTCTGAAAATGAAATCGGTGAGCGAATTCTTGTGGAGAATGCAAATCGTGTGAAAGGTGATGCCGTCTCGCTCGAAATAGAGCCGATACTCTCCGGAGCGCAGCCGGTAAATCGTCTTCTTCCCCCGCGAAAAACGGCCCAGCGGCTCTTTTGGATTGTTCAGCTGCGCCTCGGAAAGCTGGCTTAGCGGGCTGATGACATCGAGCTGCTCGAGCGTTTCGATCTTTCGAAGCTCGGCTAGACACTGGTCGCTGAATGTGACTTGAAACATGGCTGGAATGCTAATTCTGAGACAATCTTTGATCCGAATTAGCCGCGGAAAGCAATACCGGACTGACGGTCGGCGTTCCACCAAATGGTAGGGCAGACTATCCCTAGTCAGCCGAATGCAGTTCCCAGCCGCGGCTGCTTAAGGACAAGCAGCCCTACCATCGATTTCCTCGAACTTGAAAACCAATCATTGTAGGAGCCTACAGCGGTTTGCTCAACCGGCCTTTGTAGCTGCGGGCCAATTCGAGATTCGCTTCCATTCCGCCTTCGGTGTTCTGGCTTATCAAAAGAGGGGTTGGGTCGCCGTTTTTTATCAGATTATCCAGAACCTCCATTTGCAGGAGATTGATTAGCAACGCGCCCGCCAGCGTAGAGGTGGGTCCGCCGGACTGGTTTCGGCCGGGGAGCTCTACAATCGCGTCGCCCGTCGTGCCGCAATTATCCAAAGTGTAATCGGCGATTTCATACAGTTTCTCGCCTGTCGGATGTGTGGTTGCCACTTTGCGTGACATCGACAGGGAAGTGATCGCGATCACGGTGAGGCCTTTCTCCTTCGCGTATTCGGCTATTTCGATCGGCGAGCAGTTCTTTCCGGAATTCGAAATGACGATGATGAACTCGCCCGCGTTGAGGCCATGATTTCGGTCGTAACGCTCCGCCATCTTTCGGCCGTAGCCATGGAGATTTTCAACGAAGCCGCCGGTCGTATCCAGGATCGCGCTGACGCAAACGAGTCCTCCCGCGCGTCCCACCATCTCTCGCCCGATGATCTCCGAGTGGCCGCTGCCGAACGTATGAATCACGCCACCTTCGGCGACGGACTTCGCGATCTTTGGACCAAGCGTCTCGATCGTTGATTGGTTTTCGAGATAGACTCGTTCCAATAGGGCGAGCGATGTTTTGAGATAGCTTTCTTTTAGCATGACTTTGAGTTTCTCCGAAAAGGAGTCGGGTTTGAATCCCGGATAAAGGCAAATTCGAATTTGCGGTTTGGGCGCCGATTTGCAATAAGGCAATTTGAAGCTGCGCTTTCGAAATGTTAGAACGAAAGCGACTGGATTATTAAACCAATAGACACCATGACAGACGTATCGGCGCTGAGCCAACTCGACCAACTAAAGCAATTCACCACAGTCGTTGCGGACACGGGCGATTTTCAGACGATCAAGGAGTTCGCGCCACAAGACGCGACGACCAATCCAACCCTGATTCTTAAAGCGGTGGAAAAAGAGGAATACGCGGCGCTCGCGGACCAGGCGGTCGCGGCCTGTCGCGACAGCGGCCTAGGCGGTCAGAACCTTGTCGATGCCGTCGCTAGCGAACTGCTCGTACTGTTCGGTATCGAGATACTGAATATCATCCCCGGCCGCGTTTCCACCGAAGTAGACGCACGACTTTCCTACGATACGGAAGGCACGATCAAAAAGGCCCGCGAGATCATCCGCCTTTATGAATCCAAGGGAATCGACAGGAATCGAATTCTCATCAAAATCGCGTCGACTTGGGAAGGAATCAATGCGGGGAAGGCGCTCGAAGAAGAGGGTATCCATTGCAATCTTACGTTGCTGTTTTCGCTGGTTCAAGCCGTTCATTGCGCGGAGTCGCGCGTCACTTTGATTTCGCCGTTCGTCGGGCGCATCATGGACTGGTTTAAGGCCAAGTCTGGCCACGAATTTGCGCCGGCAGATGACCCCGGAGTTCAATCGGTACAAAGCATCTTCAACTACTTCAAAAAATTCGGATTCACTACAGAAGTCATGGGGGCGAGCTTCCGCAACAAGGGCGAGATCATCGAACTAGCCGGTTGCGATTTGCTGACGATTTCTCCCGGACTCTTGTCAGAATTGCAATCGAGCAACGATCCAATCGAACGCAAGTTGAGCGCTGAGTCTGCTAAGGATGACGCGATCGAACGAATCGATATTTCGGAGAAATCGTTCCGCTGGCTGCTCAGCGAAGATGCGATGGCGACGGAGAAAACAGCCGAAGGCATCCGCAATTTCGCAGTCGATATCCGCAAGCTGGAAGCGATGATCCAAGATAAGCTCGCGTAGAGAATCGCGAAATTCCACACTGGGTTCCCGGTGTAGCTATGTCGCGCATGCGGCGTGGATTCATGCTGATATCAACCCTCGCTCGCGCAGCCAAGCGAGGCCTTCCTGGAGGTCGCTAAACGCTCCATCGATCTGCGCGTCATAGGCTTGCGCTAGGATGGACTTGAATTCCGGTCCCGGCTTTAGCCCTAACTCGACGAGATCCCGCCCTTGCACGACTGGCTTCGGAGCGGAGTCTTTCACTGCGAGCTGGGCGATTCTTTCCTCGAAATTCTGTAGCCGTTTATCTTGAGATTCCGAAACCAATGGCGGTCGGCCGAGGTGGTCCGCCCGCATCACGTAGAGCAATTCGTTCGTCGTTGCCGGATGGATGCGCCGCGATAATCTCCGCAGACTTGAGTCACTCGGAGCGGAGTCGGTAAACGAGTTTAGGTAGTGGTGGTTCTCGACGATTCGTCTCACTTTGTCGGCGATTGTCGTTGGCGAATCAATACGCTTTAGAAAGCGTTCCGATAGCCAGCCGCTGTCCTGATCATGCCCAGGACTAATCCAACGGAGCTGCCCTCGCTTGTCCGCGAATCGCGTGCAGCGCGCTTTTCCCAGATCGTGGCAAAGCGTTCCGAACGCGAGCGTCACGCGGAGCGATTCATCGAGATCCTTCCAATCGGTTTTCTCCACCAATGCGTCGAGGCAGTGTAGCGTGTGAATGAATACATCTCCTTCGGGATGCCATTCCGGATCTTGAGGAAGCCGAAGCAGGGCGTTGATTTCTGGAAAGAAGGATATCCATCCGCTTTCTTTCAACGAGATGAGTCCCTTCGAGGGATACTTGGATTTGAGCGCCCATTTCCGCCATTCTCCCCAAATGCGTTCGCTCGCGAGCGTCGAAAATTCCGGCTTCATCTTTCTGCACAGAGCCGCCGTTTCCGGATGGAGCGCGAGACCGAATCGGCCTGCGAATTGGACCGCCCGCAAAACGCGAAGCGGATCCTCGGAAAAGGCGTCGCTGACGTGTCTCAAGACGCGATTGTCGAGATCCTCCGTCCCGCCGAAGTAGTCGATGACGACCGAATCGTCGGGATCGTATTGCAGCGCGTTGATCGTGAAGTCTCGCCGCTGCAACGCGGTTTTCTCGTCCAGGTTGATATCGGTCTGGACCTCGAATCCTCGGTGCCCGGGGCCCGATTTCGATTCGGTCCGGGGCACACTGAAATCGTATTCGGCGCCGTGCCGCCAGAATTTCACCACTGCGAAGGAACGGCCGACCATGTCGGTTCGCCCGATCGATTGGAGCGTAGCAGCGATCGATTCGAGCTCCATTCCGTAGACCTCGATGTCGAAGTCCGTCGGCTCGATCCCCAATAGCGCGTCGCGAACGCAGCCGCCAACAAGCCGGGAGGTGGCGCCGGTCTCTTTTAAGAGAGCGATCGCCTTTAGCAAATCGCTCGGGATTTGCATCGGGAATTGAAATCTCTGTGCGAACTCAGGCATTTGGTTTGGCTAGTCGCGGGCGCGTGAGAAGAACAGAGCGAGCCAGCCTCCAATGAAGCACAGCCCGCCGAGCGGAGTTATCGGGCCGAGAAACGACCACCCCGTCAGAACGAGGCCGTAGAGCGAACCGGAAAAAAGGACAATGCCAGCGGCCCAGAGCCATCCGGCGAGCGGATTCGCGCGGCCGATCGCTAGCGAAAACAGTGCCACGGAATGGAGCAAGTGATACAGGACGGCGGTTTTCCACGCTTCGAGCGTCCCGTCGGCTACTAGCTGATCGTGGAGGGCGTGGGCTCCAAAGGCGCCCAGGGCGACGGCGAGGGCTGCGGAAATGGCGGCGATTTTCAGAAAATTCATGGATCAATATTCAGTTGTCAGTCGCCAGCGTCCTGGCAACTATTGTTGGAAGCGGGTGTCTCCGCTATCAACTTATTGAACGAACTCAAACTCGATATGAAGACCAAACTCGCCGTTTATGCCGCAATTTTCCTGGGCGCCTCCGCTTCGAGCCATAGCGAAGAGTATTCCGTGTCGGTCGACTTGAAGTTCGATTCGGAGTACATTTTTCGTGGAGTGCAACTTGCGGATGACGCGTTTCACCCCTCGATCGAGATTGCCCAGGACGATTTCTACATCGGCGCGTGGGCGGCCCAGCCACTCGAAGGACGAGGCTCGCCAGAGCGATGGGACGACGAGCTGGATTTCTACGGCGGCTACGGTTGGGCGATCAACGAAAAGACGAGCTTCGACGTGGGCGCCGCCTACTATACGTTTCAGTCGGCGGACAGCGCCTTCGAGCCGTACATCGGGATCGTGCATGAGATTCAGGGGGTCGAGACTTCGGTGTACCTGTATCGGGATCTCGATCGGGACACGACCTCCGCGGAAGGAGAGGCGAGATACAGTCTTCCGCTAGGGGCGGCTTGGTCTTTGGATTTGCGGACCCATCTCGGAGTGGTCGATAGCGACGACGGCGGGAACTATCTCTACTACGGCGCGGATGTGATCGTACCGATCGAGCTGAATGATCGCGCGGTCTTTTCTGTCGGGCTTCACTATTCGGACAACGACATCGGTTTCCTGGTCCCTGACAACAACTTGCACGGATCGACAACCATCTCGATCGGGTTCTGATTCGTTTGTGGAGCTCGCTTTATCCAGTCCGGATTCCTGGCGTAGCTGCGACGCGAATGCGGCATGGGTTTTTCCGGCCCAAAAAAACTAGCAAAATCATTGACATGCCTTCGCTAGGAGGTAGGAGTTTTCCTCTTTTTCTCGAAATCCGATGAAAACATATCTCGCCAAAAAGGAAACCGTCAAACGCGGCTGGGTCATAGTCGACGCCAAGGATCAAGTCCTCGGCCGTCTGGCTGTAAAAGTCGCGAACGTGCTGCGTGGACGCAACAAGCCAACCTACACGCCTCACGTCGATACCGGCGATTTCGTCGTTGTTATCAACGCGGACAAGATCGTTTTGACCGGCAAGAAGGAAGAACAGAAGAAGTACATGTTCTATAGCGGCTACGTCGGAGGCGAAAAGTACCTCAGCGTGACCCAAATGCAGGAGCGTCGGCCCGATTTCGTCGTCAAGCACGCCATTAAAGGAATGCTTCCGAAGAACCGGCTCGCTCGCAAGATGCTCACAAAGCTCAAAGTCTACGCAGGCGAAGAGCACCCACACGAGGCTCAGCAGCCCAAGGCAATTTCACTCTAATAGATTTTCCGAAAATGGCAGAAGCAAACAGCGTTTATCTCGGAACCGGCCGTCGCAAGACCGCCGTCGCCCGCATTCGTCTAACCGAAGGCTCCGGCAAGGTTGATATTAACGGAAAGAGTGTCGACGACTTCTTTTCGCACGAGAATTTCTCGAGAGCCGCATTGCTGCCGCTCTCGACTATCGAGCGCAAGAGCGAATTCGACGTCATCGCGAAGGTTCATGGCGGCGGCGATAGTGGACAGGCAGGCGCATTGGCGCTCGGCATCGCTCGCGCATTGCTCAAGTTCGACCTAGAGCTTCGAATACCATTGAAGCAAGCAGGCCACCTTACTCGCGACCCTCGAATGAAGGAACGCAAAAAGGCAGGACAACCAGGGGCGCGCAAGAAGTTCCAATTCTCGAAGCGCTAAGCCGTCTACTCAAAATCGATTTTCGACAAGGCTCTCTCTGGTTTCACCACCACAGGGAGCCTTTTTGTTTTCATCCAACGACCTAATTTAAACCATCCGCGAAATTTAAGATCCAAACAATACAATGAACGCAGCAATCGTAGGCGCATCGGGCTATGGCGGGGAAATCCTCGTCAAACTCCTGGCGGCCCATCCGAAAGCCAATCTCGTGTCCGTGACATCGAGAAGCAAAGTCGGGCAGCCAGTTAGCGAAGTCATCCCCGAACTTCGCGGAGTCGTTGACGATCTGGCTTTCGAAGCGTCCGATGCCCAGGCGATCGCGGATCGGGACGACTTGGACTGTGTTTTTCTAGCCGTTCCGCACGGCACCGCTTCGGAATATGCGAAAGTCATCGCGGACTCCGGGAAGAAGGTAATCGATTTCAGCGCGGATTTCCGGATCTCCGATCCCGCGATCTACGAGGACTTCTATGGCCAGCCGCATCCGGATGTGGAACTTCTCAAGGACGCTCAATACGTATTGCCGGAAATAACCAAAGCCGGCTGGCAATCGAATAAAATCTTCGCCTGTCCCGGCTGCTACCCGACGAGTATTCTCGTACCGCTTTTCCCACTACTCGAAGCGAACGTGATCGGAAAAGCGCATATCGTCGCCAATTCATTTAGCGGCGTCAGCGGCGCGGGCAAGCAATCGCAAGAAGCGTTCTCCTATTGCGAAGTCAACGAAAGCGCCAAGGCTTACGGAATTCCCAAACATCGGCACCTCTCCGAAATCGAAGAGCAGCTTGGTCTGGCGGGGCAGGGTGAAGTCGTCATCCAGTTCAACCCGCATCTCGCTCCGATGAACCGGGGGATTGTAACCACAATTACGGTACCAGTGGGCGATTCTACAATCGAGCAGCTGTATCAAGTATGGGAGGACGCCTATAGCGATCGGCCATTCGTCTACATCCTTCCTTCAGAGACGAGGCCGGAAACGAAGTACACAGTCGGCACGAATCGGGTCGATATTTCGGCGATTAAGGATTCGAGAACGGGAAATTTCGTAATCACATCCGCGGAAGACAATCTAATGAAAGGCCTTGCAGGACAAGCGGTTCAGATAATGAACCTCTGGCAAGGCTGGGACGAAACAACCGGGTTGATCCATGTCTAGCGAGATTCAGTTCAAAGAAGACACCGCTGGGGTCACAGACCCGAAAGGCTTTTTCGCGACGGCCGCGTCTGCGGACGTTAGAAACAAGCAAGACGAGCGGCTGGATGCAGGAATCGTCTATTCCCCGACGCCTTGTTCCGCCGTAGGCGTGTTCACGAAGAACGCGGTAAAGGCAGCTCCCGTTTCAGATTGCGAACGTATCCTAGATTCGGGGACACCTATTCACGGCATCGTCGTCAACAGCGGAAACGCGAACGCATGTACTGGAACGCAAGGAATTGCGGATTCGTTGGAAATGATTCGGGCTTCGGAGTCGGCTTGCTCAGCGCCGCGAGATAGCTTTCTGGTCTGCTCCACTGGAAGAATAGGAGAACTCCTCCCGATGGATCGGATCAGCCAAGCGATTTCGATAATGGCGAGATTGGTGACTCAAGGAGCGACCGCCGGGGCGGGCTTCGCCCAGAGTATTCTCACTTCGGATACGAGAAACAAAACGTGCACAGCGACCTTCGAAGTCGACGGGAAAACCGTCACAGTCGGCGGAGCAGCGAAAGGCGCGGGGATGATTCAGCCAAACATGGCGACCATGCTCGCCTTCGTCACCACGGATATCGGTGTGGAATCAAGTGAATTGAAGGCACTCCTCCTGGATGTAGTAGCCCATACCTTTAACGCAATTACGGTTGATGGCGACATGAGCACTAACGACACCGTGCTCGTTCTCGCCAACGGAGAATCTGGAGTGACGCTGGACACGCAGACCGAAGCACTCTTCAAGGAAGCGCTCTACAAAGTCTGCGATTGTTTGGCCGACAAGATAGTGGCGGATGGCGAGCGGATCACCAAGGTCGTCGAGATTCTAATTAGCGGTGCGGCCAGCGACGGCGACGCGGAAAACATTGCCAGGGCCATTGGTAACTCGTTGCTCGTCAAAACCTCCTGGTACGGGAACGATCCGAATTGGGGCAGGCTGATGGACGCCCTCGGCTACGCGGAGGCGCAGATCGACCAGTACGCGATCGATATCAGCTACGACGATGTACCCGCCCTCGTATCCGGTGATCCAGTTCCGGAGAACAAGCCGAAATGGAAGGAAGTCGTCTCCAAGCCAAGATTCGCGATCAAGATCGACATGCATCAAGGCGAGGGAAAATTCCGGCTACGGGCGAGCGACCTAACCGAAGGCTACGTAGACTTCAACAAGAGCGAATGAATTGTTTCCCGCAGATTACGCAGATGAACACAGATATTTCTCCAAATAGAATTATATCTGCGAAGATCTGCGTAATCTGCGGGCAAGAACTTAGTTAGAATGAAAATGCAGGATATCATTTCAAAGGCCGCCGTACTAGTAGAGGCGCTCCCGTATGTTCAGGAGTTCAGGAATTCCGTATTCGTAATTAAATACGGGGGTAGCTTCATGGATGATCCGGATCCCGCTATCCGGTCGCGGGTCGCGGGCGATATCGCGTTTTTGTCTGCAGTAGGAATTCAGGTAGTCGTCGTGCACGGTGGTGGCAAGGCGATCAGCAGAGCTCTAAACGAAAAGGGAATTGAGGCTCAGTTCATCAATGGATTGCGTTTCACCGATGGTGATACGGTCAAGGTTGTGGATGAAGTGCTCAGTGGCCAAGTGAACGGCGAAGTGTGCGAGATGCTCCAGGCTCGGAACGATCGGCCGTTGGGAATTCCTGGGCCCACTGTGCTCGAAGGCGATAAGTATACTTCGGATAGCCAAGGCAATCCAGTGGATCTTGGATACGTCGGAAACATCGTGGCGGTAAAATCCAAGATCATTAAGAAGGCGATCAAAGATGGCTATACGCCGGTTATTTCGCCGGTGGCAAAAGGCGCGGATGGCAGCTTGTACAACGTTAACGCGGATGTCGCCGCATCGTGTATCGCAGGCGCTTTGCGTGCGCGGCGGCTTGTTTTCATGAGCGATGTGCCCGGGCTGCTGAAGGATCCAAGCAATCCTGATA
>JAJFLS010000601.1 GCA_021772595.1 Opitutales bacterium | reverse complement strand
ACAGTTTTCGAACTAGAATCTGTCTCTGCAAAAAAACGTCATACCACTACCCTGGGTCCAAACAGGACACACCCTATTTGGCCTATGTCAATTTTTCAGGACCTGTTGCCCAAATCGAATTATACCAATAGAAACAACCTTAAGTCGCGTATAAGTCATTGATAGAAGCTTCAAAAACTGGCCTCTTTGCGCTGATTGATTCATAAATCACATTTGGGCAACACGCCCTTCACTCTTCCCATCATGAAATATAGCTTTTTTCCGCAACATGCGCGCATCTTCATCGCAACCTGGATTATTGCATCACTCGCCCAGGTGTCACACGCCTCAAGTGAAGAACTGAAGATCGCAGCGACCCACGTCTCACAAATTATAGCACATCGAGGCGCTAGCGCTGAACGGCCCGAGTGCACGCTCGCATCGGCAAAGCGGGCGATTGAAGTCGGAGCCACTGCCACCGAGGTCGACGTTAGGACTAGCAAGGACGGGAAGTTATTCATCCTTCACGACAAGACGCTTGACCGAACAACAAATGGTGCGGGCATCGCTAATGCGCTTACGCTGGATCAGCTCCAGCAACTTGATGCGGGGTCTTATTTTGATAAGCAATACCGTAACGAACGAATCCCTTCCCTAGTTGAAATGGCGCGACTGTGTCGTGGGAAAATCGATCTTCTCCTCGATTTAAAGGAGGACGGTGAAATCTTCGATCAAGCGGTAGCGGTAGTCATCCGCGAAAACGGAGATCCTACCAAAACCGTCATCGGGGTTCGAAGCGTGGAGCAAGCGATGCGTTTCCGAGAATTATTGCCCGAAGCTAAACAGCTAGGCCTCATTCCATCCATTGAAGACGTGGAAGCATATGGAGCTGCTGGCGTTGAATTCATACGGATTCGCTCTGAGTGGCTGGCCGAAGGAGACGCTCCGGCAAATCGAGTGCGTGGAATTGGTAAGAAACTACACCTAACCGGCGTACAAGGAGAGCTAAAAGAGACTATGGCCTTGCTTGCCCACAAGCCGGACTCTTTAGGTGGGGATGATCCCAAAAAACTTTTGGAAACCCTAAAAAAAATAGCGACTGGCGAATCCGGGATCTAATTACGATCCGCGACTTTATCCGCGTCGTGAAACACCATCTTCCCTAGGCCAAGCTTGATCATCGGAGCTTCGTATTCGGGCAGGAAGCTTCTCATGTATTCTATCTTGTCCGCATATTCTGGATTATGGATCAGATTTTTGAGTTCCTCGCGATCTAGTCTAGTGTGATACAGTTCCTCTTCTCCATTGAAATAGCGAATGTATCGCCAATCCCTATTTCGGATTCCGTAGTTGCCTCGTCCCATCATGGTGTAGGCTGGCTGCTCTCTTGCCAAGGTCGGGTTGTCGAGCCAGGGCGTCAAATCGATCCCGTCGAGACACGCCGGCCCTTCAATACCGGTCAGACTCATCAGGGTGGGGTATAAGTCCACGAGGGAAGTGCTTTCTAGGCAGGTTCCCATTCTATTTGGATTGCGCGAATCCCATATAACCAAGGGGACTCTTGTTGCTGAATCCCATAGATGAAACTTCGTCAACTTTAACTTACGCCCGTAGCTGTTTCCATGATCAGACCAGAGGATGACGATAGTATCGTGTTTATATGCGCTATGTTCCAGAGCCTCAATCACTCTCCCCACCTGCGCGTCCACAAAGGATAGAATCGCTAGATAACTTTTGATAGCCATCTCCCAGGCATCCGATTCTTTCAGATAATTAAAATCGCTGCCATTCTTTACGAGCGTTGCACCCGCCTCCGCCACATCATTCAGGTCGTCTTCATAAAAGGGCTGCAGTCTGAAGTCCGCATACAAATCAAAATACTTTTTTGGCGCTTTAATCGGAGTATTCGCTTCACCAATACCGAGGGCCATAAAAAAGGGATTTTCATGATTCTGCTTAAGAATGCCAATCGCTTCAGTTGCTATTCTGAATCCTCCGAAAACCTCTTCGTCATTCTGAGCAACTCCAAAGGATGACGACTGTCTTTCCTTCGGAATGAATGAATGCTCTGGATCCAAAATGATTTTCTCGCTCGAGCGTGACTTAACAAAATGATCCCATTCATCTCCAGTGGCGAATTCGTCGGCAATGCCGAGGTTATGCCCCAGACCGTAAGTCGTGTATCCCTGCTCTTTTAGGAGAATGTTTAACATCTTCAAGCTCGGATAGGTTTCTCGAACCATACCTTCAGCTTCACGCATGTCGAAATTGTAGCGATACAAGCCAGTATTAAACGGGTATTTGCCGAGGAATAAGCTGTGCCTGCTGGGAGTGCATGCCGGCGTCGCGCAATGCGCATTCGTAAAAGCCACTCCCTTCTTTGCCAATGCGTCCATCATTGGGGTAATTGCCTGAGCACTATATTGACTGTCCATAAACCCGACAAAGTCGTTCGTGTCATTGACGTTAATCATGACTATATTCGGCTTTCTTTCCGAGCCATAGGTACTCAGCGGTAAAAGGATGAATAGTAGTACCAAAACCTTAGCGTTCATTGTGCGGAAAGTTTAGTTTTTACGGATAGACAATTGCGAGGTACAATTGAATCAAAGGCCGAGGCATTGGAAGTTATGTTGGGTCAAATTGCAAGTCTAGTGTCTTACTCGGTAGCTTCGTTAGATTCAAGAAGCTCGAAAAAACCTACGAAACCTGGAGCAAACTCGCCGACTAGATCGCAACCAAAGAAAAAGACCTCGAAAAGTTTTCGAACTAGGCCGCACCGTCGACCTCGAATGTGAATCCCTTCAACTCATTCGTTTTCACGGTAATTTCATTGAGACTTCATCAGCGATTCACAGTCTGAACCTAAACTGCAGCGCAGTATGAGATTCAAATTCATCCTTCCCTCATTAACCGAGGCCGAGAGTCCTTTTTGGCGTCCTATAAAATACTCTCTTTTCCCTCCTCTGGGTTTGGCGACGCTTGCCGCTTTCCTTGACGATGGAGATGAAGCCGAAATCATCGACCAACACGTCGAGAAGCTTACCATGGAAGATCATCCAGATGTAGTTTGCATTCAAGTATACATCACCAATGCCTATCGGGCATACGCCATTGCAGACCACTACCGGGCGAAAGGATCGTTCGTCATTCTCGGCGGACTTCACGTAACCTCTCTCCCGGATGAAGCGGCACTCCATGCTGACTGCATCGTTCTCGGTCCCGCGGAGGACGCATTTCCCAGATTGCTCAGCGATTTGAGACAAGGAAAAACAAAACCGCGATACGTATCCCAAACACGCTCGCTCATCGGGGTTCCTCCGATCCGGAGGGATCTCCTAAGTCGCAACCGATACCTCGTCCCTAATTCCATCGTGGTCACTAGAGGATGCCCTCATCATTGCGAATTCTGCTACAAGGACGCCTTTTTCGAAGGAGGCAGATCCTTTTACACTCAAAAAGTCGATGACGCCCTCGCGGAAATCAATCGCTTGCCAGGTCGTCATCTCTATTTCCTCGACGATCATTTGCTCGGGCACAAGCGCTTCGCAGCCGATCTGTTCAGCGGTATGCGTGGCATGAACCGAGTTTTCCAAGGCGCCGCAACAGTCGACTCAATCTTGCAAGGCGACTTGATCGAGAAAGCCGCAGAGGCGGGATTGCGCAGCATATTCATCGGTTTCGAAAGCCTAGATCCCCGTAACCTGAGACAGAGCAACAAACAGCAAAACCTCGGACGAAACTACCGGACCGCCATTGATCGGCTTCACAATTTAGGAGTAATGATCAATGGAAGCTTCGTCTTCGGTCTAGACGGAGACGACCCAACCGTTTTCAAGCGGACTGTGGATTGGGGAATTCAGATGGGAATAACCACCGCCACCTATCATATAGCAACGCCCTATCCCGGAACCGCCTTTCATCTAAAAATGAAAGCAGCAGGGAGAATTTTCACTGACGACTGGAGCCAATACGATACACGCCACGCAACATTCACTCCAAAGGGAATGAGCATCTCTGAACTAGAGAACGGATACAGTCGGTCCTATCGAGAATTCTACAAATGGAGCTCCATCTTTAAAAGCAGCCTATCGCACGGCAGTCTCAAGCATCAAACCAAACATTTCTTCTACACTAGCGGATGGAAAAAATTCGAACCTCTATGGAATACTGTTATTCAGCTCAAGAAGCTGAATCTTATAACGCCCCTCCTCGAAGCCGTCCTATCGAAAGTATCGCAAACCAACAGAAAGCAGCCAATGCCTGGGATAACAAACTCGTCCCTCTTATTACCCCGAAAGCTGAAGTGAAGGATTATATGAATCAGACTGATCGCGAGGAGACCGTGCACACGAAGCCACTTATATCCGAGCCAGCAAATTTTAGAGCTCACCTTCGGATGGCATTGCCCAATGCCGAAAACAGCGAGGACCCTACTCAGCGCCGCTATCTAGCTTGAAGCGGTTTGCCACCGATCCCCAGCTTGCCAGCTCGTAGTGATCTCCATTGTCGCCGAGGCTCTGCATCACGAAGAGCCCATCGGGGAAGCTGGATCCAAAATCGAGATTAACGACTTCAATGCCATCGTTGTTCTCTACCGGTTCGCTGCCACCAGGCCGTTGGACTTCGAACATTCCGAGATAAGCGTAATCGTTATCGCGATCGTAGATCTTGAATTTGTAACTCGTCTCGATCGAAACCAGCAAATAGCTCTTCCCTGCACCCGTCGGCACGATCGCGAGTCCCTCCAGGCTGTCATGTCCACCAACTCTCGTGTCCGCGATAAGGATACGCTTTTCGCCTGCGTCGGGCTCCGCTCCGTAGCGCCAGATGAGGCACTCGGATTCCTGGGAAATGTAGATCCAGCCGTTCGCGTCATCGGCAACGCAGGCTTCGGTCCGCGGACTCATGTCTTCTCTAGGAGCCCCATTCATGATGTCGATCCCTCGGACGAGCTTCGCATCCACTTTCCCTTTCCCATTGTCGTACAATTCCCATTGTTCGATTCCACCTTCGCGTGAGGTCACAAAGGCGTAGTACTTTCCCGCCTTTTCGCTGTGATAAAGGCAACTCCCGTAAGCCTTCACGCCGAGTTCCACAGGAGTTCCTGTAATCTCCTCCAACAGCCGAGTCGCTGGATCCATCTTATAAATCCGAAGCGTTTGCTTTCGCTTGTTCGCGCTCACGACTAAAGAGATCTTCTCGCCTCCGAGAGGAAAGTCGTAGCGCACATCAACATCGGCGCCTCCAGCGGTATTGCCGAAGTCGATCGCTTCGATAAACTCGCCCTTCAAGCCAAATGTCGCCAGTCCTTTGCTCGGGTCCGCTCCAATCACAACGCTCTTCGAGCGATCCTCTGGATGCACCCAAATCGCAACGCCGTCCGCCTTCCCTACAGACGGAGTCCCAACCTCGGATTCGACCGCTTCCCCAACTCGTGACAAAACAAGCAACATGAAAATAATAAAGGGAAGAATACATCGCCACCGAGTTATATTTATATCGTACATACAGGAAGCTCTTCAAACGTTACGCTTAATTATTGTCAAGGTGTACGACCGCAATACCCTAAATAATGTATTATTGAATATTGTACACAAAACCTCTCCGAATTCAGAGTTTGGAGAAGCTCGTTTGAGTAAATAAAAATCGATTCTGATTTGATATTTGAGCGTGTCCAATAAACTCGAATCTATGCGTTTGCCGATGTAGGGCTGTCGCTTGCCTGTTCGAGAGCCTCAGGGCCATGAGCTTTGTCGTATGGCGACACGCCGCGAAGGAAAATCAAACTCGCCATTCGCGGTACGGCGCAACAGTCTTCACTGCGTTACGCCCTGTCAAGAGCGCCGACCCAATAAAATGGACTCACTAGTCACTCGCTGAGAACGTGCGAGCGAGTCGAAAAAGTACCGGTGCCAGCAAAATCGCGAGCGCTCCGCCGGTAGTATTGCAAATCAGGTCGAGAGTGCTGGAGTTTCTGCTCGTGAGAAACACCTGCGTTAGCTCGATAGTAAGACTACTTGCAAAAACTAAAAACAGAGACGCGAGAGCGACCTTGCTAAAATGCCATTGTCGTCTGGATACCCAATAATAGATCACAAGGCTCAAGGGAACGAATCCGAAAATGTTCACTAGAACATCCGCATAGGTTTCCTTTGTGGAAAAATCGACTTCAGCCATGGGCGAGAGAATTTCACGGGAAAGCGGTTTGAAAGAAGCGGGGATTTTCAGAACGTAACGTTCTTGGACTTGATTGGGAATACGCGTTCCATTGCGGACTGAGAAATCGTATTCTATTATCGGAGACTGACTGCTCTCGATCTTAAGATCTGGAGTTAGCGTGTAATCGTAAATCGAAAGCGCTTCGAGATTGCCTGTCCACGGCTGCGTGCCTTGTGCGTTGTTCCCCACAATGAGTTGACCGTCGGTTTGGGAGTTGGGATCGAGCAATCGAAAACCCTTCGCCTCTTTCGCAAGCACCCCATCTAGAAAAATGCGCGTGCCTGACTCATCGGAACTGATCAGCAGGTCCCGCCTTTGCCCTTGATCGAGACAGTCGCGGAGACCGATTTCCCTGTAGCCTCGAGAGGCGTCATCGCGCGACCTCCTGCTTCTTATCACGAGGTGATTCTGCCATTGAGCAATAATCAACGATGGCGGTTCATCTCCGTCGAAAATCGTAGCGATCATCCCAAGGCCGTTTGGACGTTTGAATGATTGCAGGCTTAGCTTGATGCTAAACGCTTTCTCGTTTTCTTGGGTCAGCTGTTCTTCGGTGAAAGCTATGGCCCTGAGAGGAGATTCGTTTTCGCGACTCTGAACGTGGAATTCAAGTGTCTTCGATTCGGAGTTAACGCGTAGATCATTCCTGGATACAAAATTGAGCGGATAAGTCCCAAAAGCGAGAGTGACCAGAATTATCAAAATTGAGACACGCCGTTTCATTCAACCAGTGCAGCAATTGGACATAATCCCAAACGCTTTACAAACCACGGAGTTCACGGAGGAACGGAGGCGAACACAAACCATCTATTGTCCGTCCGTAGGTGAACTTCGAGCTTGAAGATATCGCACTTCCGAATCCTCGCCCTAACCCGTGAACAATTTGCTCACGACGTTGCCCGTGTTGATAGTCGGGCGTTCCAAGCGACCACCAGTCTTGAATTCGAGGGTCATGTGGTCCAGGCCGATCGCGTGAAGTATAGAGGCATGAAGGTCGTGCACATGCACCGGCTCCTCAACAGCCCAGAGCCCGAGTTCATCGGTCGAGCCTATCACTTGGCCGCCCTTAACCCCGCCGCC
>JAJFLS010000061.1 GCA_021772595.1 Opitutales bacterium | reverse complement strand
TCCACTCTAAAGCCAGCCTTCGAAATGGGTGCCTTTTAAAGCGTCGCCCGGTAGGGATGGACCGCCGGGCCGTCCGCAGAGAAGGGATCCCGCAACGCGGCCCGCCCGGCTAAACACAGGGGCGTGAACTTAAGGCGTTTTCTCAGTGTAGGAGCCTGCTTGCAGGCGATGTTCTTCGCCACAATCCAAACAAATAATCGCCTGCAAGCAGGCTCCTACATCCCTCCCCCAGCCGATGCATTTGACACCACAGTATTAGTCGTCACCGTGCACAATAATCCCTCGCCCCCACTAGACCACGCGCAAGCAGGATCAGAATTTTTCAAACGAAACGACAACGACCAAACAATTATGAGCGAAGAAAAAGACGATTGCAGCAATTCCGCAGAAGACAAAACCCCAGGCATCTTCAGCTGGCGTGAGATGATCACCCAAGACGTCGAGGGCAGCAAGAAGTTCTACACCGAACTCTTCGGTTGGAGCATCGAGTCGATGGACATGGGCGGCGGCAACGTCTACAACATGTTCATGCAGGGAGAGCGGCCAATCGCCGGCATGATCAAGTCACCTAAAGAGGACGCACCGACCACGTGGATCAACTACATCACCGTCGAGAACCTCGAGGCCACGGTTGAGAAAGCGGAAGCGCTCGGCGCGCATCTTTGCATGCCGATCACCGAGATCCCCGGCAAAGGGCGCTTCGCCGGTGTCGCCGATCCCCAAGGCGCCCCGATCGCGTTTTGGCAGTTCGTCTAATACCGCCTACAAGCGAAACCCCAGAAAATCAATACGGCTCGCTCTATCCCATCGTAGCTCCCCGTAGCGGATCGACTGCGTCGTTCCGATTGACTGACGACAATGGCCGCTCGGAGATCGGCCGCTACCTTTTATCAATTCGCGAGAATTGCTTCGCCATCTCCGCTAGCACTCTGTCGTGTCCATTGCTTCGCCATCTCCACCCGCTACGCGGGTTCCGTCGTGGTTCTAATTCTTGGTTGCGGCTTCGCTGCTCCGTGATCCGTGGTTTATGAAACATTTAGTTTGGCCTGGGCAATCGCCAAGTTTCTGAATTTGCGTTTCCCTTGATCGAGCTTTTCGCGTAGCTTCTAACCCAACCCCATGCGAGTGAACATCTATCAGCGACAGCTACGCTCCTTTTCGATCGGCCTATTCCTGGGGGTCGGCTTGTTGAGTTCCGTGTTAAACTCGCAAGTTCCCGAGGTGATCCCCGTTGATGGGCAACCACTCGCCGCCAATGTCGCTCGGCTTCTGCAGTCGCTCGAGTTTCTGGGAGCTCCCCTATCAAACGAGGTTCTCGCTAAGCTGGGCCCGGCGATTGACGCGGAAGACGCAGCGCAGATCCAAACGATCCTCGATTCGCAAACCTTGTTCATCGTGGACATCAATCCCGAAGCAAGGGTCAAGGCCCGACGCGGCACAGGGTCCACATTCCTCCAGCAGGGAGGGTACACATCCTTTCTCGTCAAAGTCATCAACGAGGCCGCCACCATCCAGCCGCTCCGAATTCTGAGCCCGCAAGCGGGCCAGGTCTACGGCGACCCATCGTCCCTGAGCGCAATTCGAATGCAACGCGAGCCTCTCAAGGAGTCGGAAGATCCGACCGGCGATATTGAGCGGTTTCTCGACCTTGATATGTATACGCTCCCGCCGATGACCGAAACTCTCAGCGGTCTCGAAGTCGAATACGCCATAGCTCTCATTTACAGCCGCGACGCCGGAAAACGAGAAGCAACCATCGCGTTCGACGTGGGCCAAGGCAGTCAAGACATTGGCTTCCGCGCCGAGACGCCCATCCTCTTCCACGTCAAACCGGCAACCCGCGTTCGACTGAAAATTCGCGACCACGACGGCTCGCCCACCACCGCTCGACTCGTTTTCAAGGATCACGCCGGCAAGGTGTATCCGCCCCAAGCGAAACGGCTGGCCCCGGATTTCTATTTTCAAGAGCAAATCTACCGGAAGGATGGAGACGAGGTGATCCTCCCCCAAGGCCGACTCATAGTCGAATCGAGCCGCGGGCCGGAGTACCGCGTTCAGCGAAAAGAGATCGTCGTCGCAGATCAACCGACTGCCGACTTGGAAATCCAACTACAACGTTGGGTCAATCCAGCGGAGTTCGGGTTTTTCAGTGGCGATCACCATATCCATGGCGCCGGCTGCGCCCACTATACCTCGCCCACACAAGGCGCGACTCCTGAGGACATGTTTCTCCAAGTCAAAGGCGAGGGTCTGAACGTGGGTTGCGTTTTAACCTGGGGGCCTTGCTTCGACTATCAGCGCCAGTTCTTCGCGCCCATCGTCGACGAACTTAGCGAGCCCTTGACCTTGCTGAAATACGATCTGGAAATTTCCGGTTTCGGATCCGCCGCGCTGGGACACGTTTGCCTGCTGAATCTGCAAAACCAAACGTATCCAGGATCCGATGGCACGAAGGACAAAGGCTGGCCGACTTGGACCACTCCGGTCATGCGCTGGACCAAGGAGCAAGGCGGAGTCACTGGCTACGCCCACTCCGCGAGCGGGCTGAAAATCGATCCGGTTTCCGCCGCACACAGGCTGATGGATCAATTCGACTCCAACCTGGACAGCGTGCTCGACCACCGAGAATCCGAGAAGGCGCTATTTCCCTACACCTTCTACAAGATGGACCAAGACCGAGACAGCGCACTGACCGAGTCGGAACTGGCTAGCGCCATCGACCAGTCCGCCG
>JAJFLS010000007.1 GCA_021772595.1 Opitutales bacterium | reverse complement strand
CGATGATATAGTCCATCGGCGCGCTCGCTCCAATGCTCCCCAGATCTGGACCGATATCGCTCAGACCTTCGCCATTCAACTTGTGGCAAGCAACGCAGGTTAGGCTCGGCCGATGATAAACCTCCCTGCCCCTTTCCGCATCGCCCTGTGGTAGCTTAGTAATCAAGTCGATGGTTTTCAAATGGACATTGAGTTTCAAAGGACTCTCGAGCGAGCCCGCTTTCGCCAACGCGATCAAAAGCTCCTCGGAACCTGCTCGGCCAGTGGATTGAATGGCCTGGGAAACTTCGCGCGCCGTTTCAGACGGTATAGCCTTCCCTTTCAGCGAAGTCGCCAATGCATGAAAGACCCCTTCTTTCCGAACGATTTGATGCACAATCGGGCCAATCTCTATTCCCCCCAGATCGTCGGCGAGAATTTCGGCGATGACCTTCGCCCCTTCGACAACATCGATTTGGGCTAAGCCGACCGCCGCCAAGGTTCTAGCGTGATCATGTTGACCTTTAACTGTCGCTTCTACGAGAAAGTCGCGAACCTCCGGACTGTTTAGGCTCACCAAGGCTCGAGAGGCGGCTTGGCGCACTGCATAGGGCGTGTTCTGCGCCGTGAATTTCGACTTGATTACATCCAGAAAAGCATCGCTTTCCCAATGAGCCGCAAGATCGAATGCAATCGCTTGAATCTGCGGCTGATCGACCTCCAGCAATTGCTTCAAGGCGTATTCCCGATTCACAGTCGGATATACGGCGCGCTCGCTGGCGGCGATCAGCAGCCCCTGAGCGGCATTATCGTAAAAAGCGCTTTGCGGCCCGGAAATGACTTCCGTAAGAAAGTTCAAGTCCTCCGAATCGCCGCTTCGGCCGATGACTTTCAGGATAGAGCTGTCCTTGTTATCTGGATCGTCTCTAAATCGCGCGATCAGTATCTTAGCCGCATCCTTAGTATCGATGGATTTTAGGGCAAAGTTGAGGGCTTGACTATCGGCTTCAATCTTCAGGTCGCCGCGCTGAAAAGCCGGCATCCAGTACGGTTCGAGGAGACGGCAGCTACGCCACAGGGCGAACTCATAAAAGTCCTCCATCTTGTCGCGGTAGGCGCCGAGAACCGTTTGGAAGGCCTCCACCGAAGCGCATTGCCCCAAGCTGGTGATGGCCTCGCGGCGAACTTGCACGTTGGAGTCCTTCACCGCCCGCTCGAGTATCGCGAGCGCATCGTTCGCCTTCTCATGATCGTGATAGAGTATTCGGATCGCTGCGGCTCTCGCCTCGGAAGATTTTGATTCTGCGACGGATTCAAGTAGGTCTTCATTGAATGAACCAATAGTCTGCAGCGCCCAGAGCGCCTCGACTCGGTGGTGTTCAAAATCCTCGTCGGCGGTATCCAGTTTCTCGAACCACTCCTCGATGCGGCTTATCGTAGCAGGGCTTTTTCGCTGCTTTAGTTCCTGTTTGGCGAAAAGACGCACCCAGTTTTCTTCGGCCTTCAGCAGGTCTAGCAACGCATCGATGTCTGCATTATTATAGTCTGGCTTGTCGAGCAGCGGTCGGTTCTTGGCCGTGATTCTCCATATGCGCCCGTGACCATGATCCCGGCGTCCGTCGCGAAAATCAACTTCTCCATGCTGAATAATAGGATTGTACCAGTCCGCAATATAGAGGGCTCCATCGGGACCCATGACGGTGTCGATTGGGCGAAAGGATTTATGCGAAGAGATCAGGAGATCGTCTTTTAGCTCAGCCTCGTAGGCGCTGCCCTTTTGCGTGATGACATATCGATCAATATTATGAGCCCGGAAGTCGCTAGTGATGACGTTCGACTTCCAAGTATCCGGGAAGTGGGCACCGCTTATGATCGCTATGCCGCAGTGCTTAGGACGGCCGCTCAAGAGGTTCGGAAGAGTCTTCAGCTCGCCGGGCGATCCTCGGAAAACCGTATCAGGGAAGGAATAGGTCACACCGCCACTGCCTGCTCCATCGGTCTGGAAGCTTTGCCCCCAGTAATCGAAATCAAGTCCCCATGGATTGATCAGTCCGCGACTGAAGATTTCCAGACGACGGGTTTCCGTATCGTATGACCAAAGACCGCCGCCGTTGAGACGTCGCGGACCATACAGCGTTTCGACATGAGAACCGATGTAGTATCCCTGAAGCATGTAGAGCTTCCCGTCGGGTCCCCAAGACAGTCGATGCAGCGTGTGATGCGTGTCTGCTGTTCCGAATCCGCTGAGCAAGACTTCCTTTCTGTCAGCCCGTCCATCTCCATCGGTATCGTGCAGGTAAAGCAATTCACCCGCATGGGCCACATAGGCCCCGCCTTTTCCGTCGGGCAGAACGCCTCCGGGAATGATCAACTCATCATAGAAAACGGAAGACTCGTCTGCCACTCCGTCCCCATTCGAATCATTGAGAATGACAATCTGATCGCTGGGCTCCTCATTGACGTTCAACTGCGGGTAGATGCGGCTTCCCGAGACCCAGAGTCGACCTTCGTCATCGAAACTGATTTGAGTGGGCTTCGCGATCAGCGGAGTAGCGGCGAAGAGATTGATTTCAAATCCTTCCGCGACCGTGAAGGACGCCAGTTCGGCTTCCAGATTGGGTTCCGCCATTTCCTCCAAATCTCGCTGAGCCTGGGTCGAACCAATCGACAATGAAAGACAGAGCAAGGCGCCTGTCGTTTTAAGAGACTGCTTTAAACACGTAGATACTTGGATCATAGTTGCGCCTCCAATAAAGTATTGATGATTGATTCCTTCGATTCGACAAACGGCTCGAATTGGGCGGGTTCCATCTGAGCGATTCGCTGCTCGTCTTTTCGCTCTCCAAAAACGAAGGCATCGTTTCGCGGTCTCCAGCGATGGAAGAAGAGCTGATTCTTCTCGACGATTTCCGAACGAATCAGAGCAGCTTCTTTCGAATCCAAGCGAGCTATCGGCTCGGGCAAGCCTAAGGCCTCCGCAATTACATCGGCGATACGACGGTAGCCATCACCGGAGGGGTGTATACCATCTTTTGAATACGTTCTTGCTTCTTTTTTTAACGACTTGAACAGACCGACGTATGCATGTCCTCGACTCTCTGCAAGGGCTTTCAATTCCTCTGAATAGCGCTGCAAATAAGCATTTCGTTTTTCGACATATTTCGCAGGCGGGCCGAAGCCGTCCTCCATCGGTGTGGGTGAGACTAAAACGATTTCCGAA
>JAJFLS010000600.1 GCA_021772595.1 Opitutales bacterium | reverse complement strand
GATGTCTTCGGATTAAAACTGTTTAGAAATTTAAGAGATCTCAATAGAATTGAGCCTCAATTTGCTCTTCTCGCGCGTACGCACACTATATCTCCAATCAGACCGCAATCTGCCGAAAAAACACTCTTTCTCAAAATAGGGGCCCCGATATCAGCAAACATCAATGTAAATTTGCGTACGCCCAAAGGCGCGCCAATGATTCCAGCAGTCAGACCCATACCTGCGGCGGCAGCGCTTTTGAGTAAATCGCGACGATGCAGGCCGCGTTTGGGGTTGTGTGAGTCTTTCATGAGGTTTTCCTAATTAATTATATAGAAGTCCTATTTACCTAAGCGTTTCATAAAACATGCCCCCGACTTGTCGGGGATCCTGCCGGCGACTTGTCGACGATCCAGCGACGGCCTGTCTCGGCGTATCCCGCAGTCGCGGGAGAAGGCGGAAGGAGCGATGTTAATCTACTTCCGCAATGGGTTTTAACATCGTTCGCTACGCTCTCTAGATCCTCGCTTCGCGAGGCCAGGATTGTTCCGGTTCGCTCCGCGCCCGGTCTTGTCGGCATTCGCCTCGGAACCGCTTCGCGGAGGCAGGTTCGTATCGCTACCATTTTTGATGTTACAATTTGGGTATTATTATTCGGCAAGAAGATCATCATAAACAGGTTGAGAGGTTTCCGTGAAATTTCATGAGACTACGAAGTTCTGATTTCCTGAACTCTCACTCAACTCCGGCTAGACGTTTTACCTGGGTGAAGGCGCTTGAGAAGCTCGTCTTTGTGAAGTGCTCCATGCCGATGAAACCGTCGTATTCAAGGCGGCGCAGCTCGTTGAAGATGTGTTCGTAGTTTACCTCCCCCGTTCCCGGTTCGAGACGCCCTGGAACACCGCCCACTTCGACGTACTGGATCAGCCCCTCAGCCAGACCCTCCCTCAAGTTCCGAGTCAAGTTGCCCTCGGATTGCTGCAAATGGTGAATATCGAAGTCCAGCTTCACATGAGGATGATCCACTTCGCGCACGATCTTGAATCCCGCTTGGGCTGACTGGACCGTCATCTTCGGTTTCCAATATTGATTGAGCGGCTCCAAGGTCAGGTAGACGCCAGCTTCCCCGGCGATATCGCCCGCCTTTCTCAAGCCGGATATAATTTGCTTATACTGGGTTTCCCAAGGAATCGTATCGGAACGTTCCCCCACGAAACTCACCAAATTCTGAGCGCCCAGAACTTTCGCCGCGTTGACCGCCTTGGTGAAGAAATCGAGATATTCCTTTTCCTTCCCGGTGACGGTCAAACCCGTACTCAGGCCAATCCTCCCCGTACCCGCCAGCGAAGAACAGCGCATGCCATGCTTATCCGCATTGCGACGGTATTCGTCCAAATCCAAGCCCCCGAAAGAACCGATTTGGTAAGCCTTGGCTCCCAAACTTGCCGCAAGGTTAAAACGTTCATCGACCGGCATGTCCTTGGCTTGCCGCGCGAAGTTCGCATTCATATGCACCGCAAGCGTGTACTTCGGCGGCGGTAGTGTATTTGATTTTTGTTTACGCTTGGAGGCCTTATCCGCTCCAAGTGCTGTTCCCGCCAATGCCACCGGAAGCAGCCCCGCAGCTCCTGCAATGAATTTACGTCGAGAGCAGTGATTGTCTGCTCCTGTTGATGAGTATTCGTTTTTCATAATTTTTGTCTATTCTCTTAATAATTCAGCTATTTCAAAGAACATGCCCCCGACTCATCGGGGATCCTGCCGCCGATTCATCGGCGATCCAGCGACGAAGGAGCGATGTTAATCTACCTCTGCAATGGGTTTTAACATCGTTCGCTACGCTCTCTAGATCCTCGCTTTGCGAGGCCAGGATTGTTCCGGTTCGCTCCGCGCCCGGTCTTGTCGGCATAAGCCTCGGAACCGCTTCGCGGAGGCAGGTTCGTATCGCTATAATTAGTGTTGTAATAAAATAGGTCAGATCATTCTTCATATCCTTACTTCCCTACCCCTTCATTGAATTCCACGACTGCCTCATAAGCCGCTTTCTGAAGAAGCGTTTTAGTTTGACCCTCGAACACCACTTTCGCATCGCCGCCATCTGGATCCTTCCCCTTTCCTTTACCTTTGGGTTGGGTTTCCACCACCGTGTCGAACGCGAAGCCTTCCGTGCTCTCCTTGAAGAGGGCCGCGTAGAACATATTAGCGGCGAGAAATGCGGAATATTGATTGGGATGAAAGTCATTCTCATAGCAGAACTTCAGGTCGGTTCCCCCTTCTTGAATGCTCTTGATTCCCAGCCCAACCGGCACCACCGCCTGCGGCTTGATACGCTTGGCCAATAGCTGAATGGTTTTCATTTCCATCTCCGTCCGCTCCAACCCGATCGGTCCCGTCACTGGCTCTTTGTTCTGGGCGTGCGGCGCGGTTATATACAGGATCACTTTAATCCCTTCTCGCTCCGCGAGCTTAGCCCACTTCTGGGCATATTCAGCATAGCCCGCATCCACATCATCCACCACATCCAACCAACTTTGCAGAACGAGGTAGTCCCACTTCACCCGATCGCCCTTTTCGATGCGTTGACTTAACGTCTTCTGAACCCGCACCGCTTTGGCTAGATTTTTCTGAACACCCGACCAAGGGATTGGCGTGAGGCCTGCCCTATCAAAATACGAGCTGTAGAACGCGGGCGCTTCTTCCATCGCTAACATGGACTCGATGGCGGCGGTCTTTTCCTCTATCTCGGGAATCGTAATTGAGTTCAGACGAACCGCCGTATCCGAAAAATAGAGCTCGCTGTGCCGAAACAGATCCTGCCCGCCATAAACGATCCGTTCGACATTCACCTCTAGGTCGGGCTGCCCTTCCTCAAAGACTTGCTCGACCAATTCCGGCAAATCATGCCGAAAGGTAAAACTATTTCCCATGAATAGGACATTGATCTCTTTGGCGTCAACAACGCCAAGCGAGGACAGTATCAACAATCCAATGACCGCCAGAAAACCGCGACGAGAACGCCTGGCATCAGATAGTAAGGGTGATTCTGTGTTTTTCATAAATATAAGATAACTCCTCTGCTATTCTGCGTTGGGCTCCAAGACACTTGCACGTGCGAGAATTAACATCGCTCTCTGCGTTCGCTGGATCCACTCGCTGAACTCGCGGGCAGGATCCCAGCAGAGCTGGGGCAGGATTCGAAGTTGATCTCGTATTGAATCCTGCCGACGCGCAGCGATGCTATCATATAAAGTATGTGTTCTTTAAATACGGTATGTTTTGGAACATTCATCTCTTCGCTGTTTTCATAACTTTCGATCCGGGTGTGTTCCCCATTCGTAACGTCTAGCCGGATCGAAATCCGGGTTCGGCACGGGATATTGCGCGTCGGTGTCGTTTTGCCACCTGGACAAGGCGGCCTTCATTTCAGCGGTCTTTTCAGGGTAACTGTACTTCAGGTCGGTCATCTCGTTGACATCGTATTTCAAGTTGAAGACCTCGACCTCGCCCGACATCAGATTCTCTACAATCTTCCAGTCCCCTTTTCTGAGCGCCGACATCGGTTGATCATGATGGAAGACCGGGTAGTGAGTAAATACTTCACGTTCAGAATCGAATCTTTTTTCCGTCAAGGCGGGAATCATGGAGACGCCGTCGAGCACTTGTTTCTTTGGCGCCTTCCCCTGAATCAGCTCCAGAAACGTGGGATAGAAATCGACACTGGACACCAGGGCCTCGGAGGTGGATCCAGCAGGCACCTGTCCCGGCCAACGTACGATCAAGGGCACGCGAACGCCCCCTTCGTAAAGCGTCCCTTTGCCCGCTCGTAATGGGGCGTTGGACGTTGCTTTATAAGTCAAGGGATGTCCTTCGGGGTAAGCCGCCTTACCCTTACCCGCCACCAAGGGATTATTGTCGAAACGATTATCCACCCCACCGTTGTCGGAGTAAAAAATAAAGAGGGTACTGTCGGCCAGCCCCAGCTCATCCACTGCCTCCATCAAATCGCCAACGCTATCATCCACGTGCTCGATCATGGCGGCATAGACGGCGTTGCTGGTATAATCGGGATCGCGCTCTTTATTCAGATACTTGTCGATCAGATCCTTGTCGGCATCCAACTGCACATGCACGTCATAGTGAGAAAGGAAGAGAAAGAACGGCTGCTCTTTATTTTCCTTCATGAAGTCGATGCTCATGTCGGTCAGCTGATCGCTCAGTCGCTTCTCACCGTCACCTTCATAAGCCGGGATAAACTTCGGCGCATAGAATCCGCCGCCTGCATACATATGGGCGGTATCGTATCCACGAACGCCAGGCAAATTCTCGCGCCCATTGTTGAGATGCCATTTCCCAAAATAGCCCGTCTTATAACCGGCGTTCTGCATCACATCGCCAAGAGTTATAATTTTTTCCGGCAAATATTGTGTCCTGTGCTTGGGAACAATCACTTTTTCGTAGGGACGCCAATGCCCTGGAATAAAATCGAAAATGCCGATGCGGGCCGGGTATTGCCCGGACTGAATACTCGCCCGCGTTGCCGAGCAGACGGGCGCCGCATAGGCGTGATTGAACACCATCCCCTGCTTGGCCAACTTGTCGATGTGCGGCGACTCGTTAAAGCGATTGCCATAGGCCGCCAAATCCCGGCCCCCGAGGTCGTCCGCCATGATTAGTACGACATTCGGACGCCCCTGAGCGAAACAGGAAACTGCAAATGCTGTGATGATTATTGTCAGAATTTTCATTGTCTTTGGACTTATTAGGGAGGACCGGTCGAAAACCCCGTACTCGTCGGGGCTCGGTCCTCCGTTTTAGTTGCTAAGAGGACCGGGCCGGTCCTCCCTACCTTCCTATAAACCGATCGAACAAATTTTTCGTCATGCGCTGCACCCGCGGTTCCGGACCTTGAGGCCTCGCTTTTCCAGCTTTGGGTAAGACATGCCCTGGAGGCGATGAAAGGCCTTGGGCATACCAGATGCATGCGCCATTGAATACCACGTTGCCCGTGGGGCCATCGTAGATCGTCGCCGCGTGGGACGAGTCAGCTCGTTTACGATTGTCGACCGCATTGCTTGTCGCCAAGATTTCGAAACCGGGTAAATCGCGTGCGGGATGGCCATTCCACTCCCAACCCACCAAGCCTTGGATCGTATCGTCTTTTTTCATACCCGTACCTTCATACAGCCAGTGTTCAGGCTTGGTGACGATCCAGTCTCCACCGCCAAGGCCAGCATGGCGCCCTCCCAAGAGTCTGTCCGAGTTCGGGAACTCCAGATAATTGGTGCCTCTTTGCTTATTATACATCTTGGTAAACTCCTCCCCTATGAAGTAGCCATCTTTGCGAATAATCCGGTCGGGCTGTCCTTCTGCGGAAGGCAGCAATGGCACCCCGCCGATCATCGTATTGCCACTGAGGAACGCAAGATTGACGCCTGCATCGCGAGCCGCACTGACGTTGGCGTACATTTCGCGCGACCAGTACTCGTCGTGCCCTACGGAAATGAAACCTTTCGTCTTCTGCAGCCTCGGGCCGTGATTATGCGTATCCAAATTCGAGATATACGACACATCGTAGCCCTGCTGCTCCATCCAATAGGAGAGCGGAAATTCCCAAAGCAAGAATTCGCCCGAACCCACCGAGGAAGGTCGATCGACCAGATGATCCTGACAGAAATTGGCGTAAGGACGATCGAAGCTCACCCAACCGACAGGACCCGTGAGCCATTTTTTCCGCCCCGCAGCTCTGAGTTCGAACTTGTCGGCGTGGTAGAGCGACCACTGGTCATCCGGCCAACTATTGTAGGCCTGCCAAGTCAGATCGCTAACCTGAAAAAGCAGGTCGCACGGACGGTCGTCGCGCACGGTGAAAATAACGTAACTCTGCAGGCCCTCCCTAGCGGTGAGTCTGCTTTGATAGACGCCCTCCACCCTTTTGGTGGTGAGTTTGCCGAGGTAGACGCCGCTCACCCAGTCGTCCGGAATCTTGAATTCGACCGATGACTCCCACTTGCATT
>JAJFLS010000599.1 GCA_021772595.1 Opitutales bacterium | reverse complement strand
GAGGGATCAAATTCGCAACTTATTGTCAGGCGCAACCTTAAGGTAGGGAACGCCTGTATTCAAAACCTCACTGAAAGTGAAGATCGAAAATGATCATATCCTCAACCTGGGAGCGTACGGAGGAACGGGAACTAGGTGAATGACTTCGCCTCAGTTCCTCCGTGATTTATTAAACGTTTGGGTTATCGCGGGATAAACCCGCTCCTACATAGAAAATCGCTTCCAGGCCGAGAGACAGTTATCACCAGTCGACTACCGAGCCGTCGTCCGGATCGTATTGCGGCGAATATTCGCGCGGTTCGCCTACCTCGGCCATTAGCTTGTCCTCGTCGATGGTTATCCCCAGTCCCGGTCCTGTCGGGATCGGACGGTATCCATCTCTCACTGGCGGAAGCGGCTCGGCTAGCAACTCGTGTTCCCGATCGCCGCGTTCCTGGACCATGAAATTCGGAACGCACGCGGCGACTTGTAGACTGGCGGCCAACGAGCACGGTCCGTTCGGATTGTGCGGCGCTATGGGCGCGTAGTAGGCCTCGGCCATTC
Source organism: Opitutales bacterium (assembly GCA_021772595.1). GTDB lineage: Bacteria > Verrucomicrobiota > Verrucomicrobiia > Opitutales > Opitutaceae > Pelagisphaera. The sequence goes on along the minus strand of JAJFLS010000599.1, from coordinate 5,524 downwards.
CGGCAATCACCTTCAGCTCAGTGATGCCCCCGGCGTAATTGACGTCAGGCTGAAGAATCATGGCCGCGCCCTTTTCGAGGATCTCGCGGAATCCCCATTTCAGGAATACACGCTCTCCGGTTGCCAAGGGAATATGCGTCTTCTTCGCCAAGTCCGCCATTACATCGACATTGAGCGCCTGCACCACTTCTTCATAGAACCAAGGATTGTAAGGCTCTAGAGCTTTAATGAGCAGACTCGCCGTGGTGGGCTGGACCGCTCCATGGAAATCGATTCCAATGTCCACTCCGTCACCGTGCTTTTCACGCAAAGCCGCGAAACGTTCAACTACTTCGCCGATGAATTTGTTGCCCTCGGTATACTTGAACGCCTTGCGGGCAGCGCTGGGACCCACCTTCATGGCCTTTACTCCAGTCACCTTGTCGGGCACGCCGTAGACAAACGCTTTCTCGCGCGTCGGGCCGCCTAGTAGTTTATAAACGGGTACACCGAAACACTTGCCAGTGATATCCCAAAGCGCCTGGTCGATGCCCGAGGATATCGCGGACTTGATAGGCCCTCCCCGATAAAACGCGCCGCGGTGGATGGCTTGCCAATGATGGAGCACCGGACGAGGATCCTTGCCGATCAAGTAGTCCCCGACTTCCAACGCTCCCGCCGCGCAAGCCTTGGCGTCGTCCTTGAGCATCTCGCCCCAACCGGTGATTCCGGCGTCGGTTGAAATCTTCACGAAAACCCAGGAATTCTTCAGCACGAAGGTTTCGAGCTTCGTCACCTTGATATTGTCCTTGGGATTGATGGGGGCGGCTCGGGCGATCGAGCCAGCAGCACTAAGGCCTACGAGAGCTCCGGCTCCACAGAGCATGTTCTGGAGCCAGGAACGACGATTGATGGTATCTTGGGGCATAATGGGGGATGTTTCGAATTTGGGAATCAACAACGAGTCATTAAGTCCGAGCATTCTGTCCCGAAAATTAGGGTATTACAATTACAAATTCTTCGCGAAAGGGACTGTGAAGTAGGCCTATTCATTCGGGGCGGCGCCCGAACGCTACCTTTTGGGAAAGAATGGCCAATCGGGTATAACCACATCGAATTCTCGCGTATCCACTATCCCGGAACACCTCACGCGAGGATCTCCTTCACCACCGTCGCTTTCTCTACGCCGGTGAGGCGCTGGTCCAGGCCTTGGTAGGGGAAGATGAGCTTGTTGTGATCGATGCCGAGCTGATGGAACATCGTCGCGTGCAGGTCGCGGACATGGACCGGATCCTGAACGACGTTGTAGCAAAAATCATCCGTTTGCCCGTAGCTCATTCCTCCTTTGATGCCGCCGCCGGCCATCCAGGTCGTGAAGCAACGCGGATGGTGGTCGCGGCCATAGTTCTCGCGATCGCCAAGATCCATACTTTGAGCGTAGGTGGTCCGACCGAATTCGCCTGCGAAAACCACCAGTGTGTCCTCGAGCAAACCGCGCTGCTTCAAGTCCGTCAGCAATCCGGAAATCGGCTGATCCACATCGCGGGCCTGCCCTCTCATATTCGCAGGCAAGCGCGTGTGGTGATCCCAGCCTCGGTGAAAGAGCTGAATGAAGCGCACATCGCGCTCGGCCATGCGACGGGCGAGCAGGCAATTGCGAGCGAAGGAGCCCGTCTTGCTCACCTCGGGACCGTACATGTCGAGCGTCGCCTGGCTTTCCTGCTTGAGATCTGTGAGCTCCGGGACGGATGTCTGCATCCGAAAGGCCATTTCTTGCTGGGCGATGGACGTCTGAATTTCCGGGTCGCCGGTGATCGTTTCTTGTTCGGCATTCACCTTGGCCACGAAATCCAACATCTTGTGGCGCGCCTTCCGGTCGACTCCTTTGGGATTGGAAAGAAAAAGCACGGGATCGCCCACCGACTGAAACGCAATGCCCTGATGCCGACCCGGAAGATAGCCCGTTCCCCAAAGCCGACTGTACAAGGCCTGGACATTCACCTTGCCCGACCAAAACGCGGAAGTCAGAACGACGAAGTCCGGCAGATCCTTGTTCATCGACCCCAGGCCGTAGCTGAGCCAGGAACCCATGCTCGCCTTGCCCGGCATTTCCGATCCGGTGCAAAAGAAGGTTTTGGCCGGGTCGTGATTGATGGCCTCCGTATGCGTCGATTTGATCATGCAGATGTCGTCCGCGTGTTTCGACAAATGAGGCAGCAGTTCGCTCATCACCAAACCGCTTTGGCCTTGCGGAGCGAACTTGAAAATCGAGGCGCAGATCTCCTGCTTTTTCCCGCGCGTCATGGTCGTGACCCGCTGGCCTTGGCTGATCGACTTCGGCAACGCGTGCCCATGCAGCTTTTCCAGTCCTGGCTTGTAATCGAACAGGTCCAACTGGCTCGGCGCGCCCGCCATGAAAAGGAAGATCACGCGCTTCGCTTTAGCCGGAAAATGCAGTCCGGGCTGGGCCGAAGCGATGAGCGGGTTTATCGATCCCGTCAATGCGGCGGTGCCCAATCCAATAGACGCTTTCTTGATGAACTGGCGCCGGTTGAGGGCGTCGCAGAAGGGTTGAAAGGATTTCATGCTCATCGTCTTACTTTCGCGAGTTCCAGGTTTAACAGACTGTGCGTCATCATCGTCCACGCCGCCACTTGGGCGCGGCGATCAAAACGTTCCGAATCCAGTTCCGGCGTGAGCGATTCCGTCAGCGCTCGATCGCCCCTATACAATTCTCCAAAATCGTCCAACGCTGTCTCCATAAGTTCGAGACGCTGGGGCGACGGTTCGTGGGAAGTGATTTTTTCGTAGGCCAAGCTCAAGCCGGCCGCAACGTCTTGAGTCTCTTCCAGAACCGCCTTGGCCATGGTTTTAGCGGCCTTGAAATATTCTTCCTCGTTCATCAAAAGCAGGGCTTGCAAAGGCGTATTCGTTCGTTCGCGACGGGCGACGCAAAACTCCCGCGACGGCGCGTTCATAATCGTCATCTGCGGAGGCGGCATGCCACGTCGCCAATACGTATAGAGACTGCGTCGGTAAATGCTTTCGTCCTTATCCGCGACGTAGGTGAACGGGGCGTCCATGCTGACCATCTCCCAGAGCCCCGGCGGTTGCGGAGGCTTCACGCTCTTTCCATACATCGCCGTATTCAGCTGACCGCTTACCGCCAAAATCTGGTCGCGGATCATCTCGGCGTCCATACGATAGCGAGATCCACGCGCCAGCAAGCGGTTCTCCGGATCCCGCTTATACTCCTCCGGAGCGGCGTCCGAACTTTGTCGATACGTTTTCGATGTGACAATGCTTCTGACCAAGGCCTTCACATCCCAGCCAGACTCCATGAAACCGAGAGCAAGATCATCCAAGAGTTGAGGATTGCTTGGCCATTCGCCCTGCGCCCCGAAATCCTCGGACGTTTTCACAAGCCCCACCCCGAAAAACTGCTGCCAAATTCGATTCACCGTAACGCGAGCGGTCAGCGGATGATTCGGAGCGATCAGCCATTCGGCCAAGTCCATGCGCGAGTACATTCCCTCCTTTTCCTTCATGGAAGGTAAAAACGAAGGCGTGTTTCGCTCGACCGGTTCTGCCGGAGCATCGTAGGCGCCGCCCACTAGAATCGCAGCCCGCCGAGGCGGATCCAATTCGCTCATTATCATAGCCGCCGGGACACTCTCCAGAAACGCGAGGCGAGCCTTTTCCGACGCATCGGTCCGGTCGAGGACCTCCCGTGCTTCGGGCGTGTGAACTTTGGTCGTCCACTCGTCATTGTCCGCGAGCTCCTCAAGGACGCTCGCGGATTCCCACGTAGCGCTGTCCTTGCTTTTCACCTGCCATTGGGAATCGGATACGAACGCGGAGGTTTCTTCTCCGTTTCGGTATTCGAGAATGAAAGCGAACCCGGCCGTTCCATTGGCTTTGGCGGCTATCTCGTTTTCTCCGACTTTCAGAAAATTCGTCGCCTCGGCTACAATACCCTTTTCTTCCGAGGTCGCTTTGCCCAGCGCAACGCCATTGATCTCAACTTCCGCCCGCGACACGCCAGTAAATCGGACCATCGCCAAATCCGGCGCTTGATCCAGCCATAGCGTCGCGCGAAACTCAGCGACCTTGGATTCCGATTCGGGGGCGTCCCATATCCACGGAACCGATACTTTATTGTAGATATTCCCCCATTTTTCAGTCAGCCGCTGACGCCGCGTGACGGATTCCAATTCGAGATCCAGCCGCTGCTTCGCAGCATCGAAACTCGCCAAACCCTGATCCTGTTTCGGCGTCGTCATATTTATAAACGGCGGCTGCAATCCGCGCTCCGGACGGCGCACAGTTTCCGCTCCACCGCTGAAGTTGTTGAAGAACGCGTAGAGCTGATAGAAATCTTTCTGGGTAAGCGGATCGTATTTGTGGTCGTGGCATTGAGCGCATTGCACCGTCATACCGAGAAACGCCGTCCCGAAGGCCTGCACTCGATCGAGGACATTCTTATGCAAGCTCTCTTCCGGCAGCGCCGTGCCTTTGTCGATGATCATATGCAAGCGGTTGAAACCGGAAGCGATCAACTGATCGTAGTTAGGTTCTTGGTACAAATCTCCCGCCAGCTGGTAGCGTATGAAATCGTCGTACGGCAGGTTCTCGTTAAACGATCGAATCAGCCAATCGCGGTACGTCGAGAAGTCGCGGTTAAAATCCTTGTGCATTCCGTTGGTATCGCCAAGCCGAACCAGATCCGCCCAAAAACGCGCCATGTGCTCGCCGTACGATTTTTCACCCAGGAGGCGATCGACCAGCCTGGAGTAAGCCTTGGGACTTTTGTCGCTAAGGAATACATCGATTTCCTCGAGCGTCGGCGGAAGTCCGGTCAGATCGAAAGTCGCGCGACGAATCAAAGTGCGCTTGTCCGCCTCAGATTTTGGCTTCAGCCCCAGGTCTTCAAGCTGAGCCATCACGCGGTTGTCGATCGAGTTCGCCCTCCAAGCCCCGTTCGCGATCTTGGCCGGCGCAGACTTTTCCGGAGGAATAAACGCCCAGAAATCCTGGTAAGCTCCCCCTTCGAGGATCCATTGCCTAAACAAAGCGATCTCCTCCTCGGTCAGCGTTGGCTTGCGCGACTTTTCCGGCGGCATCACCTCGTCATCGTACTCCGAGGTGATTCGGAACCACAGCTCGCTCTCCTCCAGCTCGCCTGGTTTGATGATGTGATAATCTTCGCGCGGCGTCAGAGCGCCGAGTTCACCGTCGGGAATATCCAAGCGTAGATCCTCTTCGCGATCCCCCTCGTCCGGGCCATGGCAGTGAAAGCACTTGTCCGACAAATCGGCCGGATGTCCCGGTTAAAGCGAATCTTTCTCGCCAATTCGGCTGCGTCAGAGCGACCGATCGCAAAGGAAGCTGAGCCCATAAGGGTGAGAACGAGAAAAATGTCTCGGATGCCCATCATTCGAAATCTTGTGTGTCGTCGTCGACTCCAATCAACCACATCCCTTTGACGTTCCCTCGGCAACTACCGTGTGCACGTCGGGCGACGACTCAGTTTTGCTTGATGCCC
>JAJFLS010000598.1 GCA_021772595.1 Opitutales bacterium | reverse complement strand
CCTCAACTGTATTGGCCCCGGATTCATATTGGCAGGGGCACTCGTGGGATCTGGAGAGCTAATCGCCACGACAGCAACAGGCGCAGAGTCCGGATTCTCCCTATTATGGCTTATCATTATTGGCTGCGTCATCAAAGTCTTCGCGCAACTGGAAATCGGTCGTTATACGATAACTACCGGGCAAACCGCGCTGGAAGGGCTTTCGCGATTGCCGGGGATCAAGCCAGTCGGCGTACATTGGGTCGTGTGGCTGTGGCTCATCATGTTCACCGCGACCATCGGGCAAATGGGAGGCATCGTCGGCGCGGTCGGCCAATCCGTGAATATCGCGATTCCGCTTACCGAAGGAGGGCGCGCGTTTAATGAAGCGGCCGATGCCGCCGTTCGCAGTCAGATCGCTCAGGTTATCGAGCGATCGGAGTTGTCGGGCGACGAGTTGGACGCGGCCGGAACGATCTCAATCACTTCGGCGGATTTGCCCGATCCGGGAATCGATATCTATATTTGGGCCGGTATCATTACTTTGGTGACGGCGGTGGTTCTGTTTCGAGGCAGCTATGGATTGATCGAGAAATTCGTCATGGTGATGGTCGGGGGATTTACCGTCCTGTCGATGGTGAACATCGTGCTGCTCCAAATGAACGATGTTTGGGCAGTTCGTTTTTCGGATATAGCGAGTGGTATGAGTTTTTCCTTGCCGCCTTCCAAGCCGGGTTTGTATCCGATCGCTACGGCTTTGGCGACATTTGGAATCATCGGAATGGCTGCTGGCGAACTGATCTATTATCCTTACTGGTGCCTGGAAAAAGGATACGCCCGGTTCATTGGCCCGCCGGAAGAGACGCCTGATTGGACGGCTCGCGCTAAAGGCTGGAATCGGGTGATGCGATGGGACGCCTGGTGTTCGATGGTGGTCTACACCATTTCCACGGTGGTCTTTTATTTGCTGGGCGCGGCGGTGCTAAATCGGGCGGAACTCCATCCCGAAGGTCTGGATCTGATCCGAACGCTATCCGCAATGTACGAGCCGGTGTTCGGCGAGTTCGCGGTGTGGCTGTTTCTATTCGGCGCGATTGCGGTGCTGTTCTCTACTTTCTTCGTAGGGCTCGCGAGCAATTCGTTGGTCGTATCCGATGCGCTCGATATTTTTTCGCGCACCAAGAAATGGAAATTGAATCGGCATAAGTTGCGGCCGATTTTCAATCTGCTCCTTCCCTTAGTCGCGTTCGTCATGTTTCTGTTCTTCCCGAAACCGAAGCTGCTGATCTTGCTATCCGGGGTGACCAATACGTTCATGCTTCCGATCTTAGGATTCGCCGCTTTGTATTATCGATACAAGTACACGAGCGAAGACTTTCGCCCGCGAAAGCTCTGGGATGTCTTCCTCTGGCTGTCGTCGCTCGCTTTGCTTCTGGTCGGCATCTGGCTCGCGTTTCGGTTGTTGGGGCTGGTTTGAGTGGTCAAGTACGTAGGGTCGGCGCTCGCGCCGTACCGCACAAGCCGATTGTGATTTCCTTACGCGGTGCGGCGCAAGCGCCGACCCTACAACGAGCATACGGCATGAATCGACGAATTATTGGACACTTACTTAGAAGGAGATTCGCCTTGGCTTGAGTTGGCTCGCCTGCCTCTAGGAGTATGTTGGGAGGGAGTTGTTGCGTCGATTTGCTGAACCCAGTTGCGAAGTTGCTCGAGGAGCTTCCGAGTCTGTTCAGGACGCTTTTCGGCGAGATTGTCGCTTTCGGATAAGTCGGCGGCGAGATCATAGAGTTCGAGCGCTCCGGTACGATGGGTACGCTTGAGTTTGAGATTGTCTTGGATTAGAACCGAGTCGAGCGGGCGATAGAAATGGATGCCGGATTGAGGTCGGGTGACGCGTCCTTTGCCGGCGTTTAGGAGGATCTTTTTGATCGAGCCGCCTTCGACTTGCGAAGGGAGGGCTTCTCCGGCGCCGACGAAGTCGGCGAAAGTGGAGAGGAGATCGTATCCAACAATTGGAGTTTCGGAATACGACGCGGACTCGATGCCGGGTCCAACTGCGAAGAAGGGCACGCGAATGCCGCCTTCGTAGTAAGAGCCTTTGCCCGCCTTGAGCGGTTTGTTGAAGTCGGGATATTGGCGGGCAGTGCCGCCGTTGTCGGAGGTGAAAAACAGGTAGGTGCTTTCGTTGAGCTGAAGTTCGTCCAATGTGTCGAGAATGCGGCCGACGGCCTGATCGAGATCGTCGATCATGGCGGCGTACCAGTAGGCGGTGTGGATGTTGCCGGGAGTTCGAGCTTTGTGCTTTTCAAGTGAAGCGGGCGTCGCTTCGGCGGAGAGGTGAATCGCGTAGTGAGAGATTTGCAGATAGAAGGGAGTCTTGGTCGCGGCTTGATGGGTGATGAATTGGATGGATTGATCGGTCGTGGATACGGAACGTTTGGGGTCTTCGTGAGGCCAGAATTTGGTTTGGTCGGTGGTGAGTTGACGGCCCGTCCGGTTGCCCGTTCTACCGTCGGATGCATCGTAGCCGAGCTCCGCGGGGTGGCGGTGCATGTGCCACTTGCCGAAGTGGGCCGCCTTGTATTCGGGATGCGCCGCTTTGAGAACCTGAGGGATCGCGGTCGTGGGAAAAGGCTCTGGATAATTCGCGCCTTGATTGCTGGTTTTTTTGAGTTTGGCGGGCGTCATCCCAAATTGAATGGAATGCCGAGATGGCGAGCATACTGGATGAGGAGCGTAGGCTTGCGAAAAAGTCATTCCGGCATCGGCAAGTCGCTGAAGATTCGGCGTGAGGTAATAGTCGGATCGCGTGTCCGACCGAGTCGGGATCATGGAAACCTGTGTATTGTTCCAGCCTTGATCATCTGAGAGGATGAGGATGATGTTTGGTTGCTGCTTGGCGCGAGTAGAAACCGCGAAAACTAAAGCGGTTAGGAGAATGATAAACGATGTCGGTCTTGCCATGGGAGAGGGGGCGGGTTTTGAGTGCTAAGTGGAGCGGAGCGGCAGACGTTCGCGCGTTTATTCGGCGCCGGTCACGTTGAGATTCACTAATGGATCGCTAACTGTGATGACGCAATCATTATGCAAGGTGGCGTAAAGAGAGCTTTCGTTGCCGGGAATGTTTGAAAAGAAAGAAAAGAACTTGTTATAAACGGTATATTGTAAGCAATGAGGGGATTCTGCAGTCAATTTGCTAGTTCGGAGCATGCTTCCCAATCGCGAGAGGCGTGACTGATTCTCTTAAGGAGTGACGGTAAATGAAAATGAAAACGATTACCCTGAAGACACTTATTTGTATCCTGGCGCTGGCTCTTTTCGGCTTCACTGGAAAGGGTGCTGAACCGGAGTCGTTTCCAGCGAAGCTGCCAGCGACGAAACCTTCTGATCGTCCCTTGAGTTCCGCGATGCAGCGATTCTACGATGAATGGGATGGAAAGGAAGACTACGCAAAGGATTTGTATACGGCATTCAAATACACGCGATTGAAAGGATTCGAGGAAAGGGACAATTTTTCGAGAAGAGACCCGAGCAAGATTGTTCGGGTGAAAGGCGTTTATCATGTCTGGTATACGGGACGGAAGACGGACTCTCCTCCTGCTGGCGCGAATGCGACGGACACGATTCCAGCGACGGACTGGGACCTGGCGGACATCTGGCACGCGACGAGCAAGGATGGCTATGTCTGGGAGGAGCAGGGGATTGCGGTGAAGCGTCCCGAATCGGGCGTTTACGGTCATCGTACGATATGTACGCCGGACATTCTCGTGTGGAAGGGAAAGTACTATTTATACTTTCAAGCCTACAAGGAATTCACGCACCCTTGGGGGCAAATCTACTGTCCGGTTAGCGTGGCGTATGCGGACTCGCCAAATGGTCCATGGACATTCGTGAAGGAGCCGGTCGTTCGGCCTGGGACCTCGGGCGCGTGGGATAATGCTAAGATCAACGATCCCTATCCCATTGTGTTCAACGGAAGGATTTGCCTGTACTACAAAGGCGCTCCAGTGGAACGAGGGCATGAATACATTACTCGTATGCAGGGACTGGTGACGGCGACCGATCCATTGGGGCCGTTTGAGAAATCGTCTTTCAATCCGATCTTCAATTCCGGGCACGAGACCGCGTTGTTTCCCTTTAAGGCGGGTGTCGCGGCAATCGTCAGTCTGGATGGTCCTGAAAAGAACACGATCCAATGGTCGCCCGACGGTGAGAATTTCGAAATCGTATCGCATGTCATGGCGCCACCCATCGCGCCGGGCGCATTCGTTCCGGACGCCTTTGCGGGCAACGGCGATGGACGAGGCATTACTTGGGGACTCTGTCACATCAATCCGGATGGGGGCGGGGCGACGAACGAGTCGATACTCGCTCGTTTCGATTGCGACCTGAGTCTCGATGTGGAGCGCGACGAATTCAAGCGAAGCAATCTCCGCTTCGGTGACGAAACCTATTTCAATAATCCATTTGTCGTGGACGAAAAGCTGCGGCGACAAATTGCAGCCGATCAGAAAAAAGTGGATACCGATACGATCGGAACTGAGTGAGCTAGTGCTGGAAAGTTCGCTTCGTCTTATACGATTGACTGAGAATAGCCGGCCTTACCGTTTCGAAGTTTTCGATTCCTCTAAGGGGCTACGAGCTACGCTTTGTAGATCAACGGATTCAGTTCCGTGTCGATGACTTCGCCGATTTTCGCGCCGGGGAGCCACGCGTCCCAGTCGTTTTGCTGGTTCTTGTTCTTGGGCTCGATCAGTCGCATGTCTTTGTCCATGTAGATGATCGTCATGATCTTTCGCATGTGGTCCGTGGTGTTTGGGCCGGCCCGGTGGAAAGTGTATCCATAGTGGAAACTGACTTCACCGAGATCGAACGGGGAACTGTCGACCGGGAGATCGGAAACTTTCAAATGCTCGTCGATCTTCTTCTCGCTGTCGTCGCTGATTTCCAGATCGCGGCCGAAAGTTATGTTTTGGCTACCAACTGAAAACTCGAGCGGCCCTCGATCCATTGGCACTGCGTGCAGCGGAATCCACGCGGTGACGGTATTGTTGTTCGAAAGCGGCCAGTAGTATTGGTCGACGTGCCAAGGGGTGAAACCCCCGCTGGGCTCTTTGTAGAGCGCTTGATCGTGGTAGAGCCGCACGCCGCCGACCCCCATCAATTGCGTCGCGATACGGCCGAGCCGTTTGTTTAAAACGAATTCCTTTGTGATCTCGCTTGATCGCCAGAGGTTCATGATCTGAAGAAAGGCCTTGCTGTAGGTGTCGCGTTCCTGGATGGAGCGGTTCTCCTCGTTCAAAGCGTTCACCTGTCGGGTGATTTCCGCTTCGTAGTGAGCGAGGGTTTCAGCAGAGAGGACGTTTTTCAGCTTGATGTATCCGTCGCGCCGAAAGCGTTCGATTTGAGCGTCGGCAAGCGGGTATTTGGTCTCGAGGTCAATGGGTTCGGCTTTCATCGCATTGGGGCGTTTCAGGATAATCTCTAATAACCTTTTGATGGAAACTGCAATCCTTTGGGGAGTTAGCACGCACCTTCACGATGGTGAGAAAAAAAGTGCTGACCTGGAAATGATTTTCGGGTACTGGGACTAGAATGAGAGTATCTGTTCTGCCCCTGTTTCTTCTTGTTCTTGGACTTGGCTCGCTGTTTGCCGCCGAAAAGCCGAACGTCATCCTGATCATGGCGGACGACGTCAGCTGGGAGGCATTCGGGTGTTACGGCGCCGAGGATTATTCGACTCCGAACATCGATGCCCTGGCTGCTAAAGGCCTCCGTTTTAAAAACTGCTTTTCCACGCCGATCTGCACGCCGTCGCGAGTGAAGCTGATGACGGGTCAGTACAATTTCCGGAACTATACGCACTTCGGCTATCTGAATCCTGACGACAAGACCTTCGGCCATCTGATGCAGGAGGCGGGCTACAAGACAGCGATCACAGGGAAATGGCAGCTCAACGGATTGTACAACGAGCGTCCGGGTCACGACGACAACATGCGTCCGGCGAAGGCGGGTTTCGACGAGTTTTTCGTCTGGCAGCTGACGACGGGAAAGACCGGCAAAATTGGCGGCGAGCGTTTCTGGAATCCCCCGATTGAGACGAACGGAAAATTCATCACAAAGGAGGAAAACGCCGGCGCCTTTGGTCCGGATCAGATGACCGACTACGTTTGCGATTTCATGGAGCGAAACAAGGAGGACCCGTTTTTTGTCTACTACCCGATGGTGCTGGTGCACGACCCGTTTATCCCGACTCCAGATACGATTGGCGATGCTTCTAAGGCCACTGCCAACAAATGGGACAGGAGTCGAGACAAGGAGCATTTCGTATCCATGGTTAACTACATGGACAAGCTGGTGGGCAAGATCGCCGATAAAACGGAGTCTCTAGGGATCGCGGAAAACACGATCATTCTATTTACGGCGGACAATGGGACGGGAGTGAGTATCACCTCGCGCTGGAATGGTCAGGATATCAAAGGAGGGAAGAGTAGCCCGACCGATATGGGTACGCACGTGCCGTTCGTCGCCTACTGGAAAGGGCATACGCCCAATGGCGAGGCGCTCGACGACTTGGTCGACTTCACCGATTTCTACGCGACCTTGGCGGACGCGGCTGGGGTTGAGATGGGCGAAGGCGACCCTATCGACGGTCGCAGTTTTTTCCCGCGATTGAAAGGCGAGCCGGGCAATCCACGTGATTGGGTGTTCACTCACTATCAGCCGTATTGGAGTAAGCCTTCCGTTCAGTTCGCCCGAACCGAACGCTTCAAGCTGTATCGCGATGGCCGGTACTTCGAGGTGCCAAAAGATTTGAAGGAAGCCAACGATCTGGCGATCGGCGAAGCCGGCGAGCGAGCGGAGACGATTCGTCAAGAGTTACAGGAATTTCTGGATACGGCCCCACCGCATCCCGTGGAGAATGGCGAGCGCTATTCCGAACACCGCCCAACCTATCCCGACTGGCGCAACTTGGTCGACCCGAACGATTGAATTGCCGACTAATACATCATCTCGAAAGTTCCATGCATACAAATCATTGAAACGACATTTGAGAATATAATTACCACTGAGGACACTGATGAACACTGATATGATCGAATTGAACCAAGTCATCAGTGTATGTCAGTGTCCTCAGTGGTTTAATAAAATCTTAGCTGTGGTTTTCAATAGGTCGCTCTTTGATTGTATGGGTATTAACGTAATTTATAAGACGATGCACTAGTCTGGATATGGGCGGTTGTCTAATTGTAGGAGCGGGTTTGTCCCGCAATAACTCACAACTTGACTTAAGTCGATCGGTTCTATCGCGGGGTAAACCCGCTCCTTCAAAGATTAAGAACTCGAATCCTGCCCTCGCAACGCGAGGATCCTGCCTGGAGCCTAGGCGACAGATCAAGCGAGGGCTTGTCTCGGCGTAGCGTAGCGAAGACGGAACGAGCGTTGTTGGAATAAATCCTCTGCTACAGCCCGATTCTAGTCGAATTACACGAAAACTAATGGAACAGTAGTACTGTCATGAAAATGCCCCACACCGTCATTCCTTTGTTCATCGCCGCTCTGCTTTTGGCTTCCTCCGCAACTGCAGAGACGCAGCGCCCAAACATCATCGTCATCTACACCGATGACCAAGGTTTCGGCGACGCCAGCGTCCTGAATCCCGACGCGAAGTTCGAGACGCCCAATCTCGATCGTCTCGCTTCCGAAGGGATCAGTTTCACCAATGGCCATTCGTCCGACTCGGTTTGCACGCCCTCACGTTATGGATTGCTGACCGGTCGCTATAGTTGGCGGACGACCAAAAAGACCGGTGTTCAAGGTGCGGATACTCCGGCTCTAATCGCGAAAGGGCGCATGACGCTTGCCTCGCTGCTTCGCGCCGACGGCTACAATACGGCTATGGTCGGCAAGTGGCATCTCGGTATGGACATTCCGGGCACGTTGGGGAAACGCGATTTCAGCAAGCCGATCAAAGACATGCCCCTCGACAAGGGATTCGACTATTTTTACGGCATCCCCGCATCGCTCAATTACGGCTACCTCGCCTGGATCGAAGGACGCTATACAAAAGTGCCGCCTACCCTGTACACCGCGAAAAAGCCGAATGATCGTCACATGGACTATCGGATTATGCCGCATTATTTCAAAACTGCGGAGGAGGCGAAAGCGCTTCACGGCGCGGTGCCGATCGAAGTGGCTCCCGATTTTGTGGATACGGAATGCCTGGCGCGTTTTATCGAGAAATCGATTGAGTGGATGGAGGGGAAGGCGGAAGCTGCCAAAGCGGGAAAACCGTTCTTTCTGTATCTACCGTTTACCTCGCCTCACTATCCGGTGGCGCCGCGACCGGAGTTTTGGGGGAAGGGCGAAGCCGGAGGCTATGGCGAATTCGTGATCGAGACAGACTATCATGTCGGTCGAGTGCTGGCTTATCTCGAAGAAGCCGGCCTGGACGAAAACACGCTGATTTTCTTTAGTAGCGACAACGGCCCTGAACGTTCTTGGATCGAGCGAATCGAGGAATTCAACCACGACAGCAGTGGCATCTACAAGGAGGGCAAACGTTCAATCTACGAAGGCGGTCACCGCGTGCCGTTCTTCGCTCGTTGGCCCGCGGGAATCAAATCGCCTGGACGGAGCTGGGAGAAGCTTGTCGGACAGGTCGACATACTGGCGACGGTGGCTGAGTTGATCGGCGCGGAAATCCCGCACGAAGCGGGCGAGGATAGTCAGAGTTTCTATTCGGTTTTGCGCGACCCGAAATCCGATGCGAAACGCCTGCCTTTGCTCAATCACTCGATCAATGGCCGCTTCTCCATAACCGAAGGAAAATGGAAGCTGATAATGCCCCACAAGAATTTGAAGCGCGAACTCTACGATCTCGAAAACGACCCCGGCGAAGAAAATAACGTTTACGCAAAAAACGCGGAGATCGCCGCTAATCTCGAGCGCAAGATAACGGAAATCGTAACTCGCGGCCGCACGACGCCAGGCGCGAAGCAGCCAAACGACACCGGCTACTGGAATGACCTTGCCTGGCTGAGCGAGGATGAGTACAAGCAGCTCACCGATTAGTAGTTCGTCGCGCTTTTTATGAAACTGATAGATCTATCTTATCCCTTGGAGCATGGGCAACAGACTTTCCCGTGGGATCCGAAGTTGAGCATCATCCCGCACGGCAATACGAAGACGCTCAAATACAACATCTCCGAAATCTCGATGAGCACGCATCAAGGGACTCACCTGGATGCGATGTATCATTTTATCGATGACGGAAAGACGCTCGATCAAATGCCGCTCGATTGGTTCTATGGCCCGGCCCGGCTCCTCAAGATTCCGAAGCAGGCGAAAGAGGAAATCACAGTTGAGGACTTCGCGCAATTCGAGGAGCATCTCGTTAAAGACGCCAAAATTATTTACGAGACGGGATGGGCTAAGAATTTCGGGGCCGAGAATTTCTTTTCGGAGTTTCCGACGATGACGCTTGAGGCGAGCGAGTATCTCGCGTCGAAGGAAGTGCGAATGATCGGGATGGATACTCCTACGCCGAGCCATGATTGGTACGAGGTGCATCACGTTTTATTGGCGAAGGAGATCGTGCTCGTGGAATCGCTGACGAATCTTGGAGACCTCCCCGACGCGTTCACTTTCATGGGCTTCCCGATGAACATCAAAGGCCGCGACGGATCGCCGATCAGAGCGGTCGCGATGGTGGAAGAGTAGCACTGGCATCTTGCCTGTGTAAACAGGCTGGAAGCCTGTCCTACTATTTGGCGTATTTGAAATGCGGGACGAGCTTCCCATGAAAACGACTTGAGTTGACGCTTATGCGCTGAACGCTATAAGCCATTCCGATAATGGCGGAATCCTGCTTGGCAAGACAAGTTCGCCACGACCGAAAACTAATTTTAGAAAACATAAACGTGAAATCGACTAGCGAAAATGAAATAGCAGCCTTGTTCGACCGCTGGAATGGATCCCTGCAGACCGGCGATCCGCTCGAAGTCGTGGCGAATTACGCAAAAA
Organism: Opitutales bacterium; assembly: GCA_021772595.1. Taxonomy (GTDB): domain Bacteria; phylum Verrucomicrobiota; class Verrucomicrobiia; order Opitutales; family Opitutaceae; genus Pelagisphaera. Next base: position 2,890 of record JAJFLS010000598.1, on the reverse strand, counting down.
GATCGATCCTGTTGCCCACCGTATCGAACATTCCACGACTGACGCCCGATGAAAAGGCCGACTACTTCCAGCATTTCCTGGAGAACGGCCCATCCGGAAAGATCGACCTTAGGCAGATCAGTATTAGTGGCGATATGGCTGTGGATTCCGGATTGTACACTTTCACTTTCGCCAAGACTGGGCAAACTGTTAGCACTCGCTACAGCTTCGTCTATCAATGGGATGGCTCCCAATGGCTGATCGTCAGCCACCATTCCTCCGCGATGCCCGGGAGCGACTAGAACCTGTCCCTAAACCCATCTATTAGCCACTTGTAGGAGCCTGCTTGCAGGCGATTAATTCTCTAGGGCGCGATCAGGGATATCGCCTGCGAGCAGGCTCCTACATCTGACGAATCACCTTGAGCCATCCCGCAAAGCGGGACTTTGGTGAGGGAGGCCTTGGGCATATTTGTGGTGAGTGATCGGGGCGAGGCGAAGATTGACCTTGACCTACACCATACTAGTCAGTATGCAAAACTCGTAATCGCTATTATGAAGAGAAAAGATCCGGAGAAAGCAGAGCAATTGGTGTCGTGCGCGTTCGGCTTGTTTTCCGAGCGTGGAATAGCAGGCGTGAACATGGACGCGATAGCGGCGAAAGCCGGGGTGACGAAGGGAAGCCTTTACTGGCATTTCAATTCGAAGAAGGACGTGATCTTGGCGGCTTGCCTGCACTATTACCGTACTTGGCGGCAGAACATGTCGGAGGAGTTGCGACAGGAGATTTCGCCCATACGACGTCTTGAACGCGCGATTCGTTTTTCGGTCCGCAGCTGTCTTTTGGACGAGAAGAACCGCGTGTTCACAATGGAAATCCTAACCTTGTCGTTGTACGATCGAGAAGTCCGGAATAGCTGGGCGCAATTTTACGATACGGCCCGGGCTCATTTTTGCGCCTTAGTGGATCAAGCGGTAGCGGTAGGCGAAATGGAAACCGATAACGTGGCGGAAACGGTTAATTTCATGCTCTGCTCCATGGAAGGAATTAAGCAACAAGCCCTCTTTGAGCCCCAAATTTGTTCGCGCAGCAATGAAGAGATTATTTGCCGACGGTTGATGGAGTCGCTGATCGACTCAAGTAGGCAACTTGCCAGTTAAGGGCGTTTTTTTTAAATTTAACATACTGTATAGTATGGTAAAAGAAATCATGAAAATACCACCATCAAAATTCCCCATCCCCCGTCGTCGTTTTCTCGAAATGGGGGCGCTTGCGATGGCGCCGCTGATTTTGCCTTCTCGATTGATCGGGAAGACATCGCCTTCGAATACGCTTAATGTGGCGATTGCCGGGGGCGGAACGCGTTGCTCGGCTCATACCCAAATGTTTTCGCGGATACCTGGAGTGCGTATCGTGGCCGTTTGCGATGTCTGGCTGGAGAGGGTCGAAAAGGCTAAAGCCGCGATCGACGCGCTGAATGGCGATACGCACTGCAAGGCTTACCACGATTATCGAGACATGATCGCCGATCCGGAAGTGGATATCGTGACGGTTGCGGTTCCGGACCACTGGCATGCCCTGGTGGCGACCGAAGCGGCTAATCGAGGCAAGCATGTCTATCTCGAAAAGCCTTTTTCCTACACGGTTGAAGAAGGGCGGGCGGTTCTCGAAGCGGTTGAGCGCAATGGAGTCATGCTTCAGAACGGCACGCAGCAGCGTTCCAGTCGCTTTTTTCAACGGGCGGCGTTTCTAGCGAAAAATGGATACATCGGCAATGTAGATCGGACTTATGCCATCGCTCCGAGCGGGCCTCAGGGAGGCGATCCTACGCCGGTAACTCCGCCAGAGGGTCTGGACTACGATTTCTTTACTGGTCCAGCGGCGCCGACGCCCTATGTCGAGGGTCTTGGCGATCGCAAGGGCACTCCAGGCTGGTATTTTCTCAGCGCCTTTTCCGGTGGGTGGGTCACTGCCTGGGGCAGCCATCATCTCGATTGCGCCCAGTGGGCCTTGGACAAGGATCGCGAGGCTCCGGTTAAGGTTGAAGGAACGGGCAAATATCCTAAGGAAGGGGCATGGGATACTGCCTGGGAGTGGTACAGCGAGTCGACCTATGCCGACGGTAAGAAGCTGATCTACCTTTCGCAGGATCGGCCAGAGCATCCGGGCATATCTGGAAATTTGGTTGCTGTCGGCGACAAAGGCTGGGTGGCCGCCACGCGAAGAAGCATTGTATCCAATCCTGCCCATCTAGCGGAGATGGTTTGGCCCAAGAACGATCCCGAGTTTCAACTCATGGATAGGGGATCCGATTTCGACCATTTCGTGAATTTCATCGATGCCATCCGGGGAGGGGTTAGGCAAAATGCTCCGGGCCCGATCGGTCACCTTTCTACGACTCTGTGCCATTTGACGAACATTGCGATCGAGGCTCAGCGGCCCTTGCAGTGGGACGGTCAAGCAGAGCGCTTCGTCAACGATACCCAGGCCAATCGATTCCTCCGTCGTCCCATGCGCTCTCCGTGGAGCCTAAAAGGGTAAGCTCGAACCTTCAAAACCAAGGATCTCAAAAAGGTGAAACACTCTCTTATTCTAACATTCCTCGCGTGGCTGGCACTGGCCCCGTGTTACGCGAAAGAGGATTCGAGCGACGCCGAGGCGACGCTCGAGTCTGCCCTGCAGGCCTTTGCCGATTACGATTACGCTCAACACAAACAGGTCCTGCATGAAGCGCGCTTGGCAGCTTTTCGTGGCGCCGGTAACGAGGCGCTCCGTCTCGAGAACGAAGAATTGCTGCTGCAATTTATCCAATCGGATGCCAATCAGGATGCTCGCCGCGAAGCCTGCAAGTGGCTAGCTTATCTCGCGACCGAAACTAGCGTACCGACTCTCCGAATACTGGCCGAGAGCG
>JAJFLS010000597.1 GCA_021772595.1 Opitutales bacterium | reverse complement strand
GTGCATCTCCCTGGACGCGCCGCCGGGATAGGCGAAGATGTCTGTCACGCCTTCGCGGATGAGCGATTCGACTAGAATGTCGGCTCCGTTCATTTCACGGGTGGCTGTGGCGGGCTTCTTAAGATCTGTGTTTGCGCTCATCGGTTTTTACAAAATTCGCGGTATAAAGGAGGCTGTGTCCTCGGCTGGCAAGTTTGGTTTTCGCGGGAAAGGGTAGTTCGCGAGGATTTTACGGCTTTTTCGGTCGAAATGGAGCTGCCTTGAAAGAATCGGCCCGCTTCGCCGCGGAGGCGGGAGGACGACTAGGAGGCGGCTTCGTTGATTTCGATGACTTTGCCGTCGTCGAGTTCGCCGAGATTGCGGTAGCGCGCGTAGCGCTTTTCGAGAAGCTCGTCGGTGGAAAGGCTAACCAGCTCGGAAAGGTGTTTCTTGAGCATCGATTCTACGGATTTGGCCGTGGCTCCCGGGTCGTTTTGGGCTCCGCCCATCGGCTCCTCGATCACGTCGTCGACGACGCCGAATCTCTTGAGCATCTCTTGGTCGCCCAGTCTGAGAGCAGAGGCGGCTTTTGATGATTCGGATCGGTCTTTCCAGAGGATGGCGGAGCAGCTTTCCGGCGAAATGACGGAGTAGTAGGCGTTTTGGAGGATGAGCACGCGGTCGGCCACGGCTATCCCGAGAGCGCCGCCTGAGCCGCCTTCGCCGACGACGATGGTCACGATCGGCACGGTGAACTGGCTCATCTCGCGGATGTTGACCGCTATGGCTTCGGCGACATGGCGTTCTTCGGAGCCGACGCCGGGATAGGCGCCAGGGGTATCGACCCAGGTGATGATCGGCATGTTGAATTTTTCGGCCATTTTCATCAGGCGGAGAGCCTTGCGGTAGCCTTCTGGGTTGGGCATTCCGAAATTGCGGAGGATGTTCTCCTTGGTGTTGCGGCCTTTTTGCTGGGCGATGATCATGACGGCTTTCCCGTCGAGGAAGGCGATTCCGCCGAGGATGGACTTGTCGTCGCGGAATGATCGGTCGCCGTGAAATTCCTGGAAGTTCTCGAAAATCGCGTCCACGTAGTCGAGCGAGTAAGGGCGCAAGGGGTGGCGAGCGAGCTGCACGCGCTGCCAGGAGGAGAGATTCGAGTAGATCGACTTCTTCGTTTGCTCGATCTTGGCCTCGATGGCCTTGATCTCGCTAGAGACGTCGATGTGGTTTTCTTCGGAGAGCTGATGTAGGGCATCGAGCTGCTCTATCAGGCCGCGAAGCGGCTTTTCGAAGTCGAGCGCATATTTCTTGTCCATAGGGCCTGATTTTGAAAAAGGGGCGGAATATGGGTTTGTGTTATCGAATGTCGAGGTAAAAGGGGCGGCGGGAAATGGAGAAATTCGAACGAATTTGAGACGTGGAGGCGGCTAAGCGACATCTATTTCGGTTGGCGACTTGTCGGGATTCTTGAGCTCGTCTTTCCAGCTGGCCATCTTGGCCTGCGCTCCGAAGTGCTCCGCTTTTTCCTTGGAGCCGAGTTCGAGCCAAATTCGCGAGAGGCTCGTGTTGATGAAGAGATCGTCGGGCTTCAAGGCGTGGGCTTTCTCGGCCGCGTCCAATGCGGCTGCAAAATCCTTTTCCGAATAGTGGATCTCACACAGGGCATGCCAGGCGGCGAAGCTGTCGGGCGACTCGGCCAGCAGCGCTTGCAGCTTCGAAACGGCGGCGGCGCAATCACCCATGGTGAAGTCGAACGTCGCGTCTTCGATAATGTTCTGTGTATCCTCAGATTCTGCCATAAGTTTGCTTGGGGAGTTCTTTGAACTGACGCGGACCATAAGCGAACGTTCAAGAATTGTCGAGCCAGGGGGCTTGAAAAATCGCGTCGTAAAGCCACTCCTACGGCTCGGGCTTAAGCTCCGGGCTACTTGTTTCGCTCATAGGATCAGCATCGCGTCTCCGTAGCTCAAAAATCGGTATTCCCGCTTGAGCGCTTCGGCGTAAATCTCTTTCAGCCAATGGATACCGTCGATTTCACCGGGAGTGAGAAAAGCTGAAACCAGGCAGAGAAGTGTCGATTTCGGGAGGTGGAAATTGGTGATCAACGCGTCGACTCCCTGGAACGCGACGGGCGGATAGAGAAAGAGTCCGGATTCGTCGACGAACGGGTCCTCATGGACGGAGCTCGTTTTTCGCAAGTAATCCTCCACGCTGCGCACGCTGGTGGTTCCGACGCAGATCCGGCGGTGGCCTTGATTGGCGGCTTTGCGAAGGGCGGCTTGGGCGGAGGCGGGGATCTCGTAGAATTCCTGGTGGATCTGATGATCTTCGAGCTTTCCGTCGTGGAGCGGCTTGAAGGTGCCCATTCCTACGTGGAGGATGAGGTCGTGAAAGCGGGCGCCGGTGGATTGGATGGCTTGGGTCAGCTCTTCGGTGAAGTGAAGCCCGGCGGTGGGCGCGGCGGCGGCGACCGATTTTTCGCTGTTGGCGTAAATGGTCTGGTAGCGGGTTTTGTCGGTCTGGTCGCGTTGGTCCTCTTTCGCCCGTTCGATATAGGGGGGAAGGGGCATTTTGCCGAAAACTTCGGCGATTCCGGCGACTGAGGAGTTGGCGTTAAGCTGGAATTGGACGCGGTATTCGGCTTGGTCGTTCTTCTCTTGGACGGTGGCTGTGAAGGTTCCGTCGATTGAGAAAGTTGCGCCGATTGGGAGTTTGCGGCCGGGTTTTAGGAGGCACCACCAGTCTTCGGTTTTTCTTGGAGGGAGAGAGGGGGAGAGGGGAGGATGGAGAGAGGGG
>JAJFLS010000596.1 GCA_021772595.1 Opitutales bacterium | reverse complement strand
CAATCGTGCGCATCCCGTAAGGCTCTTTATTGCCGTTAACACCGCTGAACGTTTGGCTGGCGTAGGCGTAGGTCTTATGATTCGTCGCTTTCCCCGTCAGAATCCTCAGGAAGGATTTTCCATCGATTTCGCTAACGAGCCTCGCCCCCGCAGCTTCCACAAAAGTCGGAACGACATCTCCATACTCGACGATTGCATCTGACTGGCTGCCTGCCGCAACCTTCCCCGGCCAACGAGCGATGAGTCCGCTGTGCACGCTCGTTTCGTAGTTATTCCATTTTCCAAATGGGAACGAACTTCCTTGCTCGGTCGCCACCAGAACCAAGGTCGAGTCCTCAACCTCGAATTCGCGCAGATAGGAAAGGCACTCCCCTACTTGGCTGTCGAAAAACGTGCATTCCGCGAGATACTTGCTGTAGTTTTCACGATGGTTCGGCGTGTCGAAAACGTTTGGCGGCAAGGAGAGTTCACTCGGCTTATATACTGAAGCGTCTCCCCGCGTATAAGGCCCATGAGGATCGTATGAGGCCGCAAACACGCAAAAAGGAGTTCCGCTCTCGGAACATTCCTCAATGAACCGCTTGAGATTCGGATTTCGGATAACGGCCGATCGATCGGGCGTATTTTGGTTATCATCATAGCCGTACTCCATGCCATCGAGGTATTCGAATGGAAATACGCTCTTGGGCTCGATATGCGTTTTCCCCAGCAAAGCCACTCGATAACCAGCTGTTTTCAGGTGATGAACGATACTCTTAGAGCCTCGATTCGCAAAGGTGTGATTCGGGTAGGAGCCACTATGAATCGGGTAGATCCCGGTATAGAGGTTATGCCTCGTGGGCGAGCACATGGAGGCCGCTTCATAACAGCGATTGAACGTCATGCCTTCGCTTGCGAGCTTGTTGAGATTCGGGGTCTTGGCCTGCCCGCCATAAACCTCGAGATCGAGGTACGTACAGTCATCCGCAAGGACGAACAGGAAATTCGGCTTATGAGACTGCCCCAAGACGCAGCAACTAAACGAGAAATACAACAAACAAGGGATCAGTGAGCGCATGGGTAAGAAATCCTTTCGATATTAGGGTTTCAACGAAAACGAGTCTTAGATCATCAACGAAATCAACAATCAGTGGCAACTTGAATCACTCGGAGACGAATCAAGTTTCTCCCAACAACTGCTTGTTGCCTGCTCCGCAAGAGCTTTGTATCCAGTTACTATTGCCTAAATAGGGAAGCGTATCCACATCTCACCGTCTGTCACTAGACATCGATCGCATAGTTATTCCGGTTGACATATTTTCTTTTCACTCAACTCTATTCAGCACGCTTGCAAGGAAGCTGCCGAGTCCGCGGAAAGGGTGTTACCCTCCTTACTAATTAGCATTGAATATAATGCTTCAGGTTGCGGACTCCTGAATTACAGCTCATCCATGATGTCAAAGAAACCTATAAAAAAGCGGAATCTTGAGTTCTTTAGAAAAGCCGCCAAGCAACTCCTTAAGCGTGCTCGCAATCACGATAAAAAGGCGATCGATACGATTGTAGAACGTCACCCTCGAATCGACCGACTAGGTGAGTTCAATCCTGAAACCTTCAAGCTTGCCGATGCTCAATACCTGATCGCGATCAGGGAAGGCAAAACAAGTTGGCCTGCCCTGAAACGAAGTATCGAGAAGGTGTCGAATCAGCCGAAATGCGTTTCAAGCCAGCAAGCGTTTGGCGAAGCTTCATTGGTTGTCGATTTTCCAAGTCGATTACGAATGGCCGCCTAAGCCAGGTTTCGAAAAGTAGCCGCGTAACTATCGCCTTCTAGGCTCCATCGTCTTTGGGCAATGGGTTTCGAGACGAATCATCACACTCTATCCTTATGAAAATATTAGTAATTGGGGGTACGCACTTTATAGGCGCGTACCTGACGAAAGAACTGCTCGGGCAAGGGCACGAAGTAGTTCTTCTAAATCGAGGCAAGCAAACGCCTTTTTTTGAATTCGATATTGAAACGATCCATAGCGACAAACGGGATATCGCTTCGAAGCGCTTGGAAATCAAACACCGCAGGTTCGACCTGGCGATCGACATGGTAGCGATGAACATCTCGGACACTCAGCCTGTGCTGGATTTGCTCGAAGGCATGATCGAGAGGATTTGCATCATCAGTAGCGCGGACGTCTACCGTATTTTCGATGTTATCTGGTGTTTGGATCCAAGTTCTGTCGACAACACGGCTCTGAAAGAGGGCTCGCCTCTCCGAAGAAGGCTGTTTCCCCGAAACCTCATCTACGAGGGGGAAGAGCTCAATGAAATGTACGACAAGATTCCTGTCGAATGCTTGGCTCAAAAATTGGACAAATCTTCATGGACGATCTGTCGTCTACCCGCTGTGTATGGAGCCGGAGACTACCGATTTCCCGGATTCGTAAAACGCCTTAGCGATCGCCGGAACAAATGGGTTATCGAGCGAAGCCAAGCGAATTTCAGATTCACTCATGGCTATGTGGAAGACGTCGTAAAGGCGATCGCCCTCGCAGCGATTAATGAAAAAGGTCGAAACGAAGTTTTCAACATTGGTGAATTGGAAACGCCAACGTTTCGAGAGCGCTACAATCAAATCGCTCAAACGTTCGATTTCGACCTAGAGATTTTCGAAGCGGATAAAACGGACATCACTTGGTTCAAGGAGGCTCACGACTACAATCTCGATCAGCATTGGATCCTGAATTCGAATAAGATCAGAGAACAACTTGGTTTCCGGGAGACCTTCGGTTCAGAAGACGCCTATCGGAAAACTATCGAATGGGAGCTTCAGAACCTATCGGATCCGATCAATCCCGATGAGTTCGACTATGACTCCGAGGATGGATACATTGAGCTTCGTTCAAAATGAGTGCCTGACAATTCGGCTATTGAATATTGGCGCCTTATGCATCCTTAGAAAGTGACTAATAAGTCGGTTCGGCGATGGTAGGGCTGCTTATCCTTAAGCAGCCGATTCAGGATTAGAAGCAAACACGGCTGACCAAGGATAATCAGCCCTACCTTTGACAAATAACAGACCCTCTTAAAACCAAATGCCAGCAGCCGCTCCAAAGCCTTGCAACTTGGCCCGCAAACGGGAAGGATGCTTTGCGTTCGTTTCTTCGTTGCCATGCCTTACCTATTTTATCTTTGGGACTTGCTGTCCAGCTGCCGGAAAATCTGTCTGCTGACCTTGATCCTCCCGCTTGCCTGCAGCGCTCAGAGCTACGATTTCCTGCTAAAGGGCGGGCATTTGATCGACGCTAAGAACGGCCTTAACGGCAACTTCGATATCGCCATTCAGGGGGACCGCATCGCCGCCGTCGCTAGGTCCATCCCCAAGTCGAAAGCAAAAAAGGTGGTCGACGCTACCGACTTGTACGTGACCCCGGGATTGATCGATCTGCATGCTCATTTGTTTTGGGGCACGTCCGAAGACGCCTACCTCGCGGACAGCTACAGCTCTCTCCCGCCCGACGGCTTCACCCTTCAATACGGAGTGACCACTGCCGTGGACGCAGGCGGCGCTGGCTGGAGAAATTTCGAACAGTTCAAGCGTCAGACTATCGACAAGTCGCAGACGCGCGTGAAAGCCTTTCTGAACATCGTCGGGTCCGGCATGCGGGGAGATCCCGACGAGCAGGACTTGAACGACATGAATCCAAAGCTGGCCGCCATGATCGTCTACCAGTATCCGGAATACATCGTGGGCATCAAGCTGGCCCATTTCAAAGGCCCAGACTGGACCCCCGTCCACCGAGCGGTCGAGGCCGGACAATGGGCGAAGATACCAGTCATGGTCGATTTCGGGCGAGCGCAGCCAACCCTTTCAATCGAGCGGCTTTTTCTAAAGGAGCTCAATCCCGGAGACATCTTCACCCACTGTTTTGCTAACGCCTTGGGACGGGAATCCATTGTCGACGAGTCGGGCACGCTTAAGCCCTTCGTTACGGAGGCCATCGACCGCGGCATCATTATGGATGTCGGGCATGGCGGCGGAAGCTTTCGCTGGAATGTGGCCGCCCCTGCTCTGAAACAGGGCATGCGCCCACAGACCATCAGCACCGACTTGCATTCCGGTAGCATGAATAAGGGCATGAAAAACCAGCTTAACGTGATGTCCAAGCTGCTCAATCTCGGTATGAGCCTTGAAGAGGTAATCGAAGCGTCGACTTGGAAGCCAGCTCAAGTCGTGGGCATCGACAAAGAGCTGGGACATCTGAGTGTCGGGGCCTTGGCCGATATAGCGGTTCTGCGGAGAAAGGAAGGGAAATTCGGCTTCATCGATGTAGCCGGAACGCGCTTGGATGGTGAATACAAACTCGAGTGCGAATTGACCGTACTGGGAGGCGAAGTCGTCTGGGACCACAACGGGCTGGCCAGCCCTGCCTGGGACGAAGTGGACATACCGCCCTCGCCGGGTCGGCCAGAAGTGCAACATTTTATCGATCCGCCCCAATGAAATATACAAGACGCCATCTTCTGGCAGCGCTGCTCTGTCTAACTCTCTTCTTCGCCGCCGGCTGTTCGCAGAACTCGGAACTCGATCCAGATCCTGGATACGAAGCGAAAGCGAAAGAGCTGGGCATCGAATTCAATACCGCGGC
>JAJFLS010000595.1 GCA_021772595.1 Opitutales bacterium | reverse complement strand
CACTCAGATTTTCAAAAGCGAAACCGCTCGGAACGCGCGAATCGGCGATTTTATCCCGCCTTCTCCAACCTCGGCCTACGTGGTCAGAATCGCTCAATGCGGCGAGGATGTGCGAGCGGCCCAGAAGCTGAGGTACAATGTTTTCAACGTAGAGCTCGGCGAGGGACTGGAAACGTCCGAAGAAGCGGGGCTGGATGTGGATCGCTTCGATAGCGTTTGCGATCACTTGCTAATCGAGCATGCGAGCACAGGCGAGATCATCGGCACCTATCGGCTGCAGACGGGACGCAACGCCCAGGAAAATCTCGGCTACTACAGCGAGCAGGAATTCGATTTCGAGGCATTCGAGAGCATCCGAAACCAAACCATCGAGCTTGGGCGGGCCTGCATCGCCAAGGACCATCGCAACATGGTTGCTCTTGGACTGCTATGGAAAGGGATCGCTCAATACGCGAAGATCTACGAATCCCGCTATTTGATCGGTTGCAGCTCGCTGACCTCTACCGATCCCGCGGAGGGATTGGCGGCTTATGAATCGATGGCCAAGTATCGAGCCGAGGAACGCTACCTTACGAATCCGAAATCCGACTACATCTGCCGTTTGGAGGATTCAATTGAAATCTCGAAGAGCGCGGTGAAGGCATTCAAGGCGCCGCGTTTGATGCGGGCCTATCTGACATTGGGGGCTCGCTTGTGCGGTCCACCGGCGATCGACCGGGAGTTCAAGACGATCGATTTCCTGACCCTGCTCGATTTAGAAAAACTCGGCCCGCGCGCAATGCAAAAGTTCCTCGGGTGAGGGCGTTTTATAATTATCCAATCGGAACGACGCAGTCGTCCCGCTACGTGCAGCTGATTCCGCTCAGCGAATACGCGTCAACTTTAGAATAAGAGGCAGCTTCCGCTTCGAATACTCGAAGAGACTGTTAAATAAGTCAAAATTTGCGCGTTTCCCGAATTGTAGGAGCGGGTTTATCCCGCGATAACTCACATTCTGTCTTTTGACGATCGGCTCTATCGCGGGGTAAACCCGCTCCTACACTGAATTGTTTAACAGTCTCCAAGTAGCTCGTCTGAGCCGAGACCTCAACTTGGGTTTGGGCAATAAACAGGCGTCATGCACAATTTTTCAAAAAAGCGTTTGACTCTTCTCGAAAAGCAATAGAGTAGTATTGTACTAAAGAACTATTACAATAATTCTCAGGTGCAATTTGATGCAGAATTTTCAATTAGATCCAAGGAGCGGGGTGCCGTTTTATCGTCAGATAATCGATCAGATTCGGTTTGGGATTGCGACTAGGCAATTGAGTGTGGGCGAGCAACTTCCAACGGTCCGCTCGTTGGCGGTTCAGCTGAAGGTGAATCTGAATACGGTGACGAAGGCTTACAAGGAGCTGGAGATTCAGAAGATTTTGGAAACCCAGCAGGGGACGGGGACCTTCATCGGATCAATTTCGGTGAAGGTTACCGAGAAGGAACGCGTGAAAAAGCTGAAGAGTCTTTGCGAAGAATTTGTGAGCGTCGCTTCTGTTTATGGAATCGATTCGAAGCAACTAATAGTTGAACTGAAAAAATATTAAGGAGCGAAATGTGAATACGAAAGAGGAAGTCAAAGAGAATTTGAGAATCGATAACGGCCTTAGTTTGGTGTCGCTCGCGGTGGGGATATTGATTGCCGGGCCTTTTGTCGCGCTTTCCGCATTACAAATGATACCGGACTGGGTGGCAACCGTTGGAATACTAGGAGCTCTATTTATAGCAGCTGGCGTTCGTGTCGCGAACCAGTGGGAAAAGGCGGTGGTGCTGAGGATGGGAAAGTTTACTGGCTTGCGCGGACCGGGATTGTTTTTCGTTGTTCCTATTTTGGATCGAGTGAGCAGCTTCATAGATCAACGCGTCCGCGTTACGGATTTCGTTGCCGAAAAAACGCTTACTAAAGACACCGTTCCGGTAAACGTGGATGCGGTCGTGTATTGGATGGTTTGGGACGCCGAGAAAGCAGCGCTCGAAGTAGAGAAATACATAAAGGCGGTTGGTTACGTGGCGCAAACGGGATTGCGAGACATTATCGGACGGCACGAACTGGCGGACCTTCTGCAGCATCGCGAGAAAATCGGAGAGGCCTTGCAGAAAGCTCTGGACGAACAAACGAATCCTTGGGGGATTACTTGTCAAACGGTCGGCATCAAGGATATCATCATTCCCGAGGGCCTGGCGGATGCCATGAGCAAGCAGGCTCAGGCGGAACGCGAACGACAGGCGCGGATTATTTTGGGAACTGCCGAAACAGAGATTTCCGAGAAATTCGCGAAGGCTAGCGACAATTATCGAGACAATCCAGTCGCCTTGCAGCTGCGCGGAATGAATATGCTTTTCGAGGGGCTCAAGGAAAAGGGCTCGCTCATAATCGTGCCAAGTTCGGCGCTCGATTCGATGAACCTTGGAGCAGTCGGTGGTTTGACTGCATTGGCCGAACAACAGAATAAGGATGGTTGAGGAAATGGGTACACCGGAGGTGCGACCTGTGGTGGCGTACGCGATCAGCGATCGCGTCTACAGTGATGCTCAGGCTAAAGCTCTGAGCTACTGTTATGAGGCTTCTGGAATATGAGGATGTGTTGCCAGGGGAGGTCGTTTTTGGTTTCGATCCATTCGAAGCCAACGTGGGCCATTTCTTTTTTGGCTTGGGCTTGGCTCATCTTGTGTAGGGGTTTGATGGGCACGTTTGAGTCTTCCGCGCGGTATTCGAGGAGGTAGACGATTCCGCCGGGTCGGAGTGCGTCGATAATGGAAGTCATCATCTCG
>JAJFLS010000594.1 GCA_021772595.1 Opitutales bacterium | reverse complement strand
CCTGCGATCGTGACAGACGCGGTAACCGTCGAGCCCTGAGCTCCATACAACCAGCCGTCCGGACCCCAGCAAAGACTGTTCACCGTCGAATGCGTGTCCTCTATACCAAAACCAGTCAGATGAACTTCGGGCGGACCATCGACCTTATCATCGTGATCCTTATCGTCATAAAAAAGCAAATACGGTGGCTGGAGCACCCAAACGCCATCTTTGTCCAAGGCTAGGCTTGTCGTCAAGTTCAGGCCTTCCAGAAATGGCGTGATTTTGTCGAATGCCCCATCCCCGTTCGTGTCTTCGTGAATCGTTATCTTGTCAGCGCCCGGAACGTAGTCGGGATCGCCCGGAGGCGGAGGCGCATCGTTGTAATGGTTTCTCCAGTACTGGTCGCGGCTCGCGATGCTCAAACCTGCCGGCAATGGGTATTGGCGGTATTGAACTACCCACATCCGCCCACGTTCATCGAAACTCAGAAACGATGGCTGGGCGACATCGGGTTCGGACGCGACCAAATCGACCGCCAATCCGTCCGCAATCGCGAGCGATTCGAGCGATTGCGCGGGCGAGATGCCCGAGCCGGTCGCTTCCTTTTCACGATTCGCCGGGGTCGTCGAAACTTGGGCCGCCGTCGTTTCGCCCGCGGCCCACAAAACCGCTTGGACGAGCAGCCCTTGGACCATGGGCGATTCCATTTCCTCTACCGTTCCCAGCGAGGTGTAGAAGACACGCTTGCCACCTTTTACGTTGATCCAAGCTACCGGCTGTACTGCGTCCTCTTTGGGATAGCGAGCGCTCAGCAATACCTCAATCTCCGAGTCCAAATCCGTGTATTGGTAGAGCTTGTCCCCAATCGAAACCCGTTCTCCCGGCGAGAAACCTCTTAGAATCGGATGCTCCGCCGATGCTTTCTCAGGCCACATTTCAACCCTCAACGCACGATCCCCTTCCCAATCGCGATAGTGGCCCTGATAACTCACGCCGAGCGCGTCGCGATCGAAGGTATTCCAAGCCGCGTGACCATCAGGCGCTTGATAGCCCGTTCCCTTGGCTCGCTCGCCAAACGCGTGGCTCGATGTACGGATCGCCACGACCGGCTTGCCCGAATCGATCCATTCGCGAATCCGCTTCAAATCCTCCGCTCGCGGGTACCGCCGGCGCGCGCTGATGACAAGGACGTCCGCAGTTTCGAGCACATCCAATCCGTCGAACTCGTGACAGAGAATCGAGTCCCGATCGTCGCTTTTGGCGACAGCGAAAGAAGCCTTTATCCCAAGCGGCTCGAGACGGGTTTTCGCGAATTCCGGAAGCGTCTGGGAAGTCCCGTACTCGTGCTCGCCCAGTAGAAACAATACCTGTTTACCTGAAGCGGAACCCGTTCGCTGGCCGAGGGTTTCCGTCTGGAGAAGGCCCAGCATGACAACGACAAATCCCACCGAGGCAAACGAGCCCCATTTCCAGGTTCCAAAGCGAGCAAACGACATCATCCGCCCATAGTCTTCTTTTGGGGAGATTAATCAATAACCTAAATGATTGGGAGCATTTCTCCAAGCGACGCTAGCCAGGCCGAGAGTCGTCGTGACGCAGATCAGATGTTAGACGCTATCACTACCAAACTTCGTCGCCCATTTCCCATCCGCGGCGGACGGGTTCGCGGACGTATTGGTTGAGCTCGGGATCGTTGGTGATTTCCATCTTCTTAGAGTCCCATTCGATTCGGCGATTGAATCGCTGTGCCAAAACGCCGAGCAAAGTGAACTCCGTCAAACGCGACGCGTAATCGAAATTCGAACCCGGCTCGGGTCCATCACCCTTGATCGCCTGGACCCACTCGCTGATGTGCGAGCCTTTGATTCTAGGGATCGTCTTTTCCGGGAGATCGCGTCGGAAATCCTGCCACTTCGTTTCGGGATAAAGACGCGGACTGTTGGGCCGGGCGCCGGTGGCGATGGAGCCCTTCTTCCCGATCATAAGCATTCGCGTATCGCCCCAGTCCTCCGATTCTAAGCTCGGGTCAACTTCTGGCCAATCCCGCTCATACCAGGTCAGCGCGACTGTGGACTTCTTTCCGCGTATCGGCGCTTCAAACCGGATCGCGGAGCTCGTCGGCACCATCCCTTCCAGCGTGCGCTCCTCTTTGTGGATCGCCTCGATCACGGTAGGCGAATCCAGATCCAAGCTCCAAAACGGCGCGTCCAAGGTGTGACACGCCCAGTCGCCGAGCTGGCCGTTTCCAAACGTGTAGAAGCCTCGCCACGTCGCGGGGAGGTAGACTTCGTTATACTTGACATCGTCCGCGGTCGGTCCCTTCCACAAGTCCCAGTTCAAGCGCAGGGGCACTGCTTGCGATGTGGGAGGGAAACGACTGGGCTTATTGAATAGACGCGTGGGACCGAAATTCGGGCCGCCATTAAGGGCGATGACTTCTTTGATTTTTCCGATCGCTCCCGACTCGTACCATTCCTTCACGTAACGTATGCCTTCGGTCGCGTGGCCCTGATTCCCCATCTGAGTTACCACTTTGAAATAGTGGGCCGCCTTTTGCAGCGTACGGGCTTGCCAAATATTATGAGTGAGCGGCTTTTCTGTAAGAACGTGCTTTCCGTGAGCCATCGCCGTATATGTACCCACAAAATGGGTATGGTCAGGTGTCGCAATACACACCGCGTCAATCTCTTTTCCCATCTTGTCGAACAGGCGACGGAAATCCTTGAAGTGCGCCACCTTCGGGTGTTCGCCATAAGTCGCAGCAGCCCGCTGATCATCAACGTCGCAAAAGGCTACGAAATTCTCGCTAGTCAATCCGCTCATCAGATTCCGGGTGCGACCGCCCGCTCCGATAAACGCTACGTTGAGTTTGCTATTGGCCGAGGGTCCTGATTTTCCGATCGCGAAACGCGGCAAGAAAGCAGTGGCCGTCGCAACAGTCGCTCCTTTTAGGAATTTTCTTCGATTTAGATTTTTCATTGCAGCTGTGAATTGAAGATTGGGGTTTATTGATTGGGAAATTATTAGGTACGCAACCTGGTAGGGCTGACTATCCCTAGTCAGCCGTCAATTTCCACGCCGCATACGCGACGTAGCTACTTCGAGAATTCGAAGTGGCGGCTGCTTAAGGATAAGCAGCCCTACCATTGAATCTGCCATTTCTATCGGGCATCAGTAGCTTACGTCGATTTTGCGTCGATTGTTCTTCGCGCTTTTGAGACCTTCGAACGCAACCGCATCGGGTCGCGAGTCGCCGATTTTAACTGTGTAAGCGCCTTTTCCATACACGTGGGGACGAAATGTTTTCTCATTCATTCGGCGCGTGTATAGGATTTCGCCAGACGACTCATCGATCACTTGAACGACTGGCCTCTTGCCTTTCGCGAATCTCAGTTCGGGAAGATAAGCCACCGGAACTCGCCCGTCGTTCTCCTCCATCCGAATCTCGATCGGCCAGCCCGAATACTGTTCCGCATCGCCACGCGTCGCGTTGGCCTTTCGCGGCAAGCATTCGAAAACAGTACGTTGCTCGGCCTTGAAGAAACGGGCGATCGAATAGCCATCGCCTGGGTTTTCCGGTGGAACGATATCGTTATCGTCGCGGCGATAGAGGTTGTCGCTGTCCGGATTTGCGTAGGCGTGCATAGTGATCCGATTGCCCAGGCCATCCAGATAATCGCCTGTCCACGGGAGCGGGCTACCCGGGATCGGATTTTCGCCAGGCTCTTCATCCAGCGGCCACCACCAGCGGCCGTAAATCTCATTGACGATCGCCGGGCTTACAAAAGTAAACGGGCCATCGCGAAAGTCATCGATCCCGTGCTGCGTCACAACCGCAAGATGCTGGTCGCCCGCGAGGTGGCAGGCCAAGGAACGTCGAATCACCCGCAACGCTTCATTGCGGCCGGATTGGGGCCATCCGTTGCAATCGAGATCGGCATGCAAACGATTTCGATGGTAGCCGTGCAAATGAACCGCGCCGGCAAAGTTGGTTTGCGATAGAACGCATTTCATCGCCGTATCCGTCCAGTCCTGACCCCAGTCGTTTAAAAAATCGAGCTGTCGTTCCCCTAGCAATACGAGTTCTGGCAAATCGATTTCGCTCGGATCGAAATACGAATCGACGATATGATCCGGCCGCGGATTTGAATTCGGAATCTTGCCTTTGGGACCGGATTTGAATTTGCGATCCTCGAGAATCGCGAAGTCTACGCCGCCGACATTCAACGACGTAAAGTACACCGATATTCCTCGATCAACAGGCCTGGGATCGTACGGGTCCGGCAAATGCCAGGTTTGGCAACGCTCGACCATCTTTACGTATTCAGTTGGCATTACGTAGCCGCCCGAAGGCGCTCCGTCCTCGGGAACCTTTCCGCCTGCGCCCCAAAGATTCGCATGGCCGACATCATGGTCGTCCGGGATCGTGACCACCGGCCGATCGCGAAGGACCTCCTTGAACTGCTCGCCAAACATCAGCCAAGCAGCGGTGTGCTGATTATGGTCGTACGACTGGTCGCCGGCGAAAAACAGGAGATCCGGATCGTGATGCTTCAGATTCCGAACGAAATTGTCACGGTCTCCACGGTCGAATTTGGCATTGCAGGAAAGCGAGGCGACCACGATCTCGTCCTTTTCAGCGGGATCTTTTCGTATCGTTCCGTCAAACACAGCGTAGTGTCCATGACGCACTCGATAATCGACGTTCAATCGATTGCCCCAATCCTCCAATCGGAAATGAGCGGACCAGCCGGGCTGTACGACCGCGGCAGACTGGACCTCTTTCCACTTGCCGTCGATCCGAAGCTCCAATCGAGCTCGTTGCTCCTCGTCGGGGAGCAACGGATACAATTGAGCCGTCATTTTCAGTACGCCTCGGTGATGCGTATAGAGTGCAAACGCGACCACTTCGTCACGAGGAACCTTGAGGCGGTTCAACCAAGCTTGATCTCCCGTGTGCTCGATCTCCCACCAATTATCAACCGCCGCCGAATCCAACCCAGGACGCTCCGGCCAAGGAGATGCGGAGACGGAAGCGAAAATGCCAGTGAGCAGAAACGCGATGACAGATCCGTACATCATTCCGACCCAACAAGATTGGTTATCGTTTTTCATAGGGAGTCTCCACAACACTAGCGACGTAGGGAATCTTCAGAAGAGAATCCATCAGGCGCTTTCGGATTTCGGGATGCGAATCGCTCAGGTCGCGCGTTTCTCCAACATCCGATTCGATATTGTACAATTCTACATGATCGTGCTGAAACCAGTAGATGAGCTTGTATTTGCCATCTCGGTACGCGACGCAGCGATAGGCTTGCCGCTCCATTTGATGGCTCGTGTAGACCCAATAATATGGGCGGCTCAACTCCATCGATTGACCAAAGAGTTCCGGCTTGATGCTCGCGCCATCCATGTGTCGCTCGGGCATTAGCGGTCGACCTAGCAAATCGAGGATCGTCGGGAAGTGATCGGTATTGTAAGTATATAGCTCAGATGTCGCGCCCGCCGCGATTTTTCCTGGCCAATGCACGATGAGCGGTACGCGAATGCCACCCTCGAACAGCCAGGATTTCCCCATGTGATACGGTTGTGCGGAACTGATCATCTGCCGCGAATTCGTGACGCTCCCCTGGTCCGATGTGAAAACGACAATCGTATTCTCATCGAGATCCAGCTCCCTCAGTTTCGCCATGACTCGCCCGACATTGTCATCCACAGCCTTAATCTGGGACGCGAATTCCGCATTGTTCTGGACGAGCGATTCAACCGTTTCCGAAGGGCCATGCGTTACCTCGCGAGACACTGGCCCTTCGTAGGGAGGCTGGCTCGCCAATTTCTTTTCAAAATACTGAGTGTGTTCCTTCTTCCCCTGGGCCCAAACACCGGGTATTCCGGGCTTATGGACGGCGTAGTACGACAAGTACATCAGGAAGGGTTCGTCTTTGTTTTCGTCGATAAAGCGCAGCGCCTTTGTCGTAATCGCATCGGTGAGATAGTCGCCCGGTTTTCCGTCTTCCATTCCTGGCACGTCAAAGGTCGTTCGCTTGGCGTGGGATTTGTAGGGGAAATAGAAGTCGGCGGGCTGGCCCATTTTTCCGCCTGCCACGTTTACGTCGAATCCGAATCGATAGACAGAGTCAGAATCGCCTAAGTGCCATTTTCCAGCGAAGAAGGTCTTGTATCCAATTTCCTGAAGCGCCTTGGGCCAAACGTAATCTTCCTCTCGCAGCCTGCCTGTGGTCGCAACGATACCGAGCCGGGCCGGTGTGCGACCCGTCATGATCGCCTGACGCGACGGACCACAAACCGCGTGCGACGCGTAAGCGTTCGTGAAACGCATACCTTCTTTCGCGAGGCGATCGATCTCCGGGGACTCGTGAAACGAACTCCCATAACAGCCCAAGTCCATCACGCCCAGATCGTCGATTAAAAAGAAGACCACATTCGGCCTTTCCGACTCGCGGGCTTCGAGACCGAAGCTAAGCAGTATGATAGCTGCAATAATTCTCAGCGATGCTGATTTCATAAGCTAATTAAGGAGTCATGAAATTCCAAACCACATTACCGTACCGTGGCTCCCAAGGACCCTCAGGATTCGCAGACGAACCTACTAGATTTCCATTCTGTTCGCGGACGCGCAATTCGACTACCGAATGAATTCCGTTTTCGAAATCGAATGTTTCTCCGTCGTCATCGTAAAGTGCATACACGCCATCCTTCTTACCGTAATGCCGCACCTCCAGCGGAACGTCTCTCCCTTGACTGGCCAGATTGTCTACTGCCGGCATAAGTGGTACTATGCCTCCGTCCTTTACGAACATCGGGATCTGCTCCAGCGGCGCGTCGATCTCGATGGTCTCGCCATTGCCGACTCGTTTGCCGGTGTAGAAATCGTACCAGTCTCCTTTTGGCAGAACCACATTCCGCTTGGATTCGCCCGCGAAGACAGGAGCGACGAGAATGGAAGGCCCCATCATGTATTGATCCGTGACCTCCAGCCGCCGCGACTCCGCGTAGGGATTCGTTTCACCATCGAGCGCTACAGCCTCGATCTTTTCGCCGCCGCTAAAGCCTTGCTCGAGCAACATAGATCGGAAGGGCGGAATCCCTTTTTGCTGATACTCCGCGAATGCCGTATAGAGGTACGGC
>JAJFLS010000593.1 GCA_021772595.1 Opitutales bacterium | reverse complement strand
GCCAAGGGTATCGGCCGGTCATGATCGCGACGCGCGTGGGGGCGCAAACGGAAGCGCTGACATGGGCATCGGTAAATCGGATCCCGCCCGCGGCCAGCTTGTCGATGTTGGGCGTATCGATCAGGCACCGTTCACCGCCGTAGACTTTGGTGTCTCCGATCCCCAGGTCATCCGCGAGGATGAAGACGATGTTGGGGCTCTGAGCGGCGTGGAGGGAACCCATGATGAGAAAAACTAGCAGTAGGGGGAGTTTCATTTCGATTTCGAAATTAATAGGTGATGTTTTCAAGACTTGTGGCCGCGGTCGTTGACAGGGTTACGCGATCAGCCTTTTTCCTCCCAGTCTTTCGAGCGATCGACTGCCTTTTTCCAGCCGTTGACTCGTTTTTCGATTGTGTCGTCATCCATGTTTGGTTCGAAGCGGGCGTCCACTTGCCATTGCTCGGCAATCTCATCGCGACTCTCCCAGTACCCGGTGGCTAGACCTGCGAGGTAGGCCGCCCCTAGGGCGGTTGTCTCAGGGATCTTCGGACGAACTACGGGAACTTTAAGGATATCGCTCTGAAACTGCATGAGAAGAGCATTCAAGGAAGCGCCCCCATCAACGCGTAGTTCGCAAAGTTTTATGCCGGAGTCCAATTCCATGGCTTTCAGGACGTCCATGGATTGATAGGCGATGCCTTCAAGCGCTGCTCTGGCGATATGTCCCTTTGAGGAGCCGCGTGTGAGTCCGGTAATTGTACCGCGGGCGTATGGGTCCCAGTGAGGCGAGCCCAGTCCGGCGAAGGCAGGCACGAAATATACGTCTCCGTTGTTCTCCTCGGTTAATGCGAGCGCTTCTATGTCGGGAGCGCTTTCAATGATTCCGAGTTGGTCGCGAAGCCATTGCACAACAGCGCCGGCAATAAATACGCTGCCTTCCAAAGCGTACTCAACTTTGTCCCCAATTTTCCATGCTACCGTTGTTAGTAGGTTCTGTTTTGAACGCACTATTTCTTCACCGGTGTTCATGAGCATAAAGCAGCCGGTTCCATAAGTGTTCTTGGCCATGCCGCTTTCGTGACACGCCTGGCCGAATAGGGCAGCGTGTTGATCGCCAGCGATTCCGGCTATGGGTATTGCGCCGCCGAAACAATCGTCTGTGGTTTCTCCATACACTTCGCTGCAGCTGCGGACTTCCGGCATAACGCTGGCTGGCACGTTGAAGAGTTTGAGAAGCTCTTCATCCCATGCCATCGTTTCTATATTGAAGAGCATCGTCCGGCTGGCGTTAGTGGCGTCGGTTATATGCGTTTTTCCGCCTGTCAAATTCCATACGAGCCAACTATCGATCGTGCCGAAGGCCAATTCTCCAGCCGCCGCTTTTTCGCGAGCTCCTTCGACGTTGTCGAGAATCCAGGGAATTTTGGATCCGGAAAAATAGGCATCTAGAACCAAGCCTGTTTTGCTCTGAATGTCATCGGCGTGCCCCTTTTCTTTCAGACGCCTGCAAAAGTCTGCGGTGCGCCGGTCTTGCCATACGATGGCGTTGTGGACGGGTTTTCCGGTGGCGCGATCCCAAATCACCGTGGTTTCCCGTTGATTGGTTATTCCGATGCCGGATATGTCGGCTGCTGTCACGCCGATCTTAGCGAGCGCCTCTTGAGCTACGGCGAGCTGGGTTTTCCAGATTTCTTCTGCGTTGTGCTCGACCCATCCCGGCTTGGGGAATATCTGTTCAAATTCCTGTTGGGCCATTGTCTGGATGGCGCCTTGTTTATCAAATATAATTGCGCGTGAACTGGTAGTTCCTTGATCGAGTGATAAAATAAAAGCCATGGATTGTATTTAAGTTATTGGATTGTATTGAGAAAAGCTGAGAGGAAATGTTGTCACCAAAGCAGGATGTAGATAAACGCGCCTAGAGCGCCTCCCGTGATGGGGCCGATGATCGGGATCCATGCATAACGCCAATTCGAGTTTCCTTTTCCTGCTATTGGCAAAACGGCATGGGCGATTCGCGGTCCCAGATCGCGGGCGGGATTAATAGCATAGCCAGTCGTGCCGCCGAGCGAAATGCCTATACTCGTGACTAGCATCCCCACGATTAATGGGTTCAACCCGTCGGCGAAGGAATTGGCGCCGATGGCCAGCAGGCATAGGAGCAGGACCGTTGTTCCTATGACCTCGCTGATTAGATTGCCCGGCGTGCTGTTCACCGCTGAGGAGGTGGAGAACACGCCCAATTTTGTGGCGGGATCTTCTGTCTCTTTCCAGTGCGGCAGGTATTGGAAAAAAACTATCGTGGCGCCGATGAATGCGCCGATCATCTGTCCTGCTATATAGGCAGGTACCTCGGCCCAATCAAATTCTCCCGCGATTGCAAGACCAATAGTCACTGCCGGATTGATGTGAGCGCCGCTGATCTCGCCGACGCAATAGATGGCAACCATAACCGCCAGACCCCCTCCGATTGCCCCCATCAACCAGCCGCCTCCCTGTGAAAAGGTCTTGTTTAGAGCCCCTCCTGCGTTCACTCCACAGCCAAGAATAATTAATATAGCAGTGCCTAGCAGTTCGCCGATAAAGCTTGTCATCGTTTAATTAGGGGTAGGATATTCGTTTTTTCGTTAAGAGGAGCCTGGTCGGAGAGCTAATCGCTGCCAAGCCAGTTGCATGCATTCGCGAGGATTTGGATGATTTCGGGCTGCTTGAAGACGGGATATTGTTCGTGGCCGGGTCGAAAGTAGAAGACCTTGCCTTTGCCGATATTCCAGACCATGCCGCTGCGGAACCATTCTTCCGGCCGCCATCGCTCTTCGAAGATGACTTCGTCGGGCTCAGGCACATGGAAGGGCTCGTTGTACATTTCGGTCGCTTTGATTTGAAAGGTATTGGGAAGGCCTTTGGCGATGGGATGATCCGGGGCCTTCACGCTCATGACGCCGGGTTCGCCGTCGGGACGGAATGAAGGGAAGCAG
>JAJFLS010000592.1 GCA_021772595.1 Opitutales bacterium | reverse complement strand
CACGATCGGAAAAAAGACCGCAATTGTGGTCAAGGTCGATGACACGACAGCGCCGCCGACCTCCGAAACGCCCCGCACCGTTGAATCCACAAAGCTATCGCCCTCTTCGCGACAGCGAAAAATACTCTCTAGCACCACGATCGAATTATCCACCAGCATCCCCACGCCGAGAGCGAGACCGCCCAGCGAGATGATATTCAACGACACATCCGCCAACTGCATCGGCGCGAAAGTCGCCACAATGGAAACCGGAATAGTAATCCCGATTATCGCGGTGTGACCCACATTTCTCAGAAACAGGAAAATAACGAAGACAGCAATCACGCCACCCACGATCGCATTGCCCTTCACCTCGCTGATCGACTGCTTGATGAACACCGACTGATCGGTCAATACCTCCAATGAAGAACTCTCCGGAAGATTGTATTCGATATAGTCGGTCATCGTGCGCTCTTCGCGTATCTTCTCCGCCGTCTGCCGTCGCCGGTCCGATAATTCCTGCGCAGTAGGTCGAGCCCTCGAGCGGTCAGATCGCCTCTGAGCAGCCTCTTCTTCCGTCGCGGCCGCCGCTTTCTTCGCGACGTATTCTCTTTGATTGGGCAGTCCGAAAATCCGATCGCGCACCATCTGGGCGACTTTTACGATATTCGCGTCGGCCTCCTTATAGATCTCGATCTCGACGCTCTCACGACCATTCACCATCGTTTGGATTTCGATATCTTTGTGGCTCTTCTCAATCTCCCCGATGTCGCTCAAAAGCACGTTCACCCCGTTCTTTCGGGCGATCACAATCGATCCGATTTCCTCGATCGACTTGAATTCGTTCAAGGTCCGAATCGAATAACGAACACGTCCTTCGTACAAGCGACCCCCTGGCAGGTTGACGTTGTTTTGAGCCAGGCGTGTATTCACCTGCTGAATATCAAGATTCAAGGACACCAGTTTGTCTTCGTACAGACTAACGTGATACTCCTCCTCGAGACCGCCAATAACTTTGACCGCCGCCAGTCCCTCTTCGCCCTCCAGTTCGCGCTGAACGATCTCTTCCCCATACAGGCGAAGCTGATCGAGCGGGTACGGTCCCGTGAGCCCGATTCGCATAATCGGATCCAAGGTTGGATCGTAGCGGAGAATAAGTGGACGCTTGGCGCCTCGAGGAAGCCTCACTCGATCCAGCTTCTCTCGTATCGACTGAGTGGCTTCGTTCATGTTCGCGCCCCAGGCGAACTCTAGAATGATATCCGACTGGTCAGCCTTCGATATCGAAGTGATATTGTTCAGCTTCTGAATGATAGCCAGCTGCTGCTCAAGCCGCTGGGAAACCTGCGTCTCCACTTCCTGCGGCGCAGTACCCGGATATTCGGTACGAACCGTCAGCGTCGGATAAGAAATATCCGGCATCAAGGTCAACGCCAGTTTCTGATACGAGACATAGCCGAACACGCATACGGCGAACACTATCATCAAGACCGACACAGGCCGGCGCGTCGCGACAGCGAAATGAGATTCCTTGCTCACGTGATTAGTTTCGCACCGTTAACTCAAGCTCGCTCAGCCAGCCGGTTTCGCCTCGGCCTGCTCAGCTGCGACAGCATCCGCCACAACCTTGACAGTCGCTCCATCCTTTAGAGCGCTTTGCCCCATGATGATAATTGAATCACCCTTTTCTACTCCCGACGTCGCCTGTACGAACTCCACATTCGAGTAGCCTTCCTGAAGAAGCAGCTTCTTCGCCTTTCCGTTCTGAACCTTGTAAATGTATTTAAGGTCCCCTTCGTGCACGATCGCCTCCTTCGGAACCAGGATCGAGTTTTCGCTCGTATCCACGATCACCCGTACATTGACGAACATTCCAGGGTAGATGGGCATGCCGTTGTTGTCCTTTTTCACGGCAACTTTCGCCTTGAAGGTACCGCTTCCCGAATCGATGATGGGGCTGACTAGCTTCACGTACGCGTCGTAGCGGATGCCTTCGATCAATTCCGAGTCGATCACGGCCGGAAGCCCTTGCTTCACTTTCAGGAGATGCTGGCCCGGGATGTTCACATTGGCGAATAGCTCGTCTAGATTTATGATTGAGAACAGTTGTCTATTCGATGCCACGCGGCGGCCAACTTGAGCGATTCGTTCCGTCACGACTCCATCGACCGTCGATCTTACGACAGTATTTTCGAGTTGAATACGCGAGCGTTCGTAGCGAAGCCGCATTTGCT
Organism: Opitutales bacterium; assembly: GCA_021772595.1. Lineage (GTDB taxonomy): Bacteria > Verrucomicrobiota > Verrucomicrobiia > Opitutales > Opitutaceae > Pelagisphaera. The sequence continues at coordinate 1,409 of JAJFLS010000592.1, read as the reverse complement.
CCAAGTCGAATTTAGCGGTTTCGTAGTCCTGCTGATTGATCAGCTTGCGCTCGTAGAGATCGCTCGTGCGCTGGAGGTTCACTTTTTCGTGTTCGTAGCGGGCTTTGCTTTCGTCCGCATCCACTTGCTGCTCTTCGCTCTCAAGACGGGCAAGGATTTGACCGGTCTTCACGTGGTCGCCTTCCTCAACCTGCACCTCCAAGATCACTCCGGAGGATTCGGCGAAAATCTCGACGGAACTCTCGGTCTCGAGCACGGAATCGAAAATCAGCGAAGATGTCATCGTCCCTTCATCTACGATCGCGACTTTTACCGGCACTGCGGGGCGAACGTGGGTTGCTCGTTCGATCTTCTCGGCTTTGCCGTTCTTGGTCGCTTTCCCTTTTCCTTCGCCTCCATTTTTACCGGCTTTGGCTTCCTTGGGTTGCTCGGCGTTCTTTTCGAGCTTCGAACAGCCAACGAAGGCGCCCGCGGCGAATAGAACCATTACGATATAAATCCAAGTTTTCATTAGACAATACTAAGGGACCTTCTGCTTCGCCCTCGGTTGCGCAAATGCGGCGCTCCCGCGTTCCCGCGAAAGTCTGATTTTCTGGATTCACTCACAACTGTCATTTAATAGGCGCTTATTGAAATTTCAAATGGAATTCAGTAACGCTTCCGATTCAGATTTTCGACTGAAATAAAAGCTTCCGTAAACCACATCCGAGATGGCGGTTTCCGCAACGCACAAGTCCAGCTCGGTTCTGACTACAAGTTACTGGCTGAAATCAAGTTCTGGACAATGGGAGCGATCAAATCTCGTAGGGTACTGGAGAATGCGAGCCCGGTAATTCCCTGGCTCGTCAAACGCTCAATGATCCGCCGCAGCTCGAGCCCGAGCCTGCAGTGCAACCATAGCAATGATCCGCCATCGCGATTCCCGTTCCAGTCAGCGATTCCGAGGCTAGATCCCACAAGAAGCGATCCTCTTCCCCCGCGAGCGACAAACCTAGCATTTGGTTGAAGTCGCAATCGAACACGCGACCCTCCCAATCTACGCTGATCGTGTCGCGACACATGAGACCGTCCACCGATGTGGGATTAAAGCTGTCGATCAGCAACTGGTGATACGCTTCGCTCTGTTCTTCCCGCTTGAGCTGGGAAAGAAATCGGGCGATCGGCATGTTGGTGATCGTATAGAGGTGGTTGAACTCTATCTCGAAATGCTCTCTCAACGCCTGCTTGTAGTCCGCTTCGAGCTCGCTCTGGTCTGGAGGCAAGCTGGCGCCAAGCGGATTGTAGACCAAGTTCAACGGCAACTCCGAAGAAACGCCGTATCCCAATTCGTTCAATAGTCGCAGCGCTTGAATCGACGCGTCGAACACGCCTTCTCCGCGTTGCCGGTTGACGTTTTCCGGCTGGTAGCA
>JAJFLS010000591.1 GCA_021772595.1 Opitutales bacterium | reverse complement strand
TTCGAGTTCCGTTTTCAGTTCGGCGATTTTTGCGGCGTATTCAGGATTGTCGTATTCGCTTTTCATTTCACTTGGATCACGCTCGTGATCGTAAAATTCCCACTCATCTACATCTGTAGTTTTGAATTCCCAATCGGCATCGTTGTGTTTGTAGTGAATAAGCTTATACCGATCATTCGCCACGCCTTCGTGCGGCGGAACGCCGTGATTAAAGTAGGGTTCTCCTGAATTCCGACCGGCCCTATTTCCTCCTCTATTCCCACCTCTTGCATTTCCGGCTCCAGCATTCCCCCCTCCTCTGTTTCCACCTCCGAACGATCTAAATTCGCCCGGGTAATTATAATAGAAGCTTGTTCTCCAGTTTTCGGGCGCGTTCCCTTTGAGAAAGGGAACCAGGCTGCTGCCCTGCATTTCGCCAGGAATCGATGCCCCCGCCATCTCGAGAAACATGGGAGCGAAATCGAGATTGGAAACGATTTCGTCAACCACCTGTCCTCCCTCGGTAACACCTGGCCAACGAATCACAAGGGGCGTTTTCAAGCACTCCTCATACATCCATCGCTTATCGTACCAACCATGTTCTCCGAGGAAAAAGCCCTGGTCCGCGGCATAGATCACGATGGTGTTTTCCGCAAGTCCACTTTCGTCAAGATAGTCCAGCACACGACCCACATTCTCGTCGATGGCTTTGCTGGTTAAGAGGAAATTTTTGATGAAGCGCTGGTAACGCCAAAGCGCCCGATCCTCTCCCTGGAGATTGGCCTTTTCAAACGCCGCGTTGTCTTCGGCAAAATGACCGCTGTACTGCTCAAGCAGCCCTCGTTCCATGTCCGTATACTCCAAGCTTAGATTGTGAAGCGGCATTTCGTTGGCGATGCTCGTTCTGTGATTCGCAGGAAGAGAACTGCGACCGGAGAAGTCATCAAAAAAGTTGTCCGGTACCGGGACGGTGACGTCGTCCAATTCGCCGAGATGCCTCAAGGCCGGTTGAAACGGACCGTGAGTCGCCTTGAATTGACACATCAGCATAAAGGGCTGGTCCGAATCCCGATTCTTTAGCCAATTCAGTGATCGGTCCACAACTACATCAGTGTTGTAGCCTTCATACTCAGTGGGTTCCCCATCCGTGTAGAGGATTGGGTTGTAATAGCGGCCCTGCCCTCTCATGACCTCGTGATGATCGAAGCCCGTGGGTACCGATTTCAAATGCCATTTGCCTACGATCGCCGTCTGGTAGCCGGATTTCTGCAGTAGCTTCGGAAAGGTCACCTGTCCTCCATCGAAAGTAGTGAAATTATTTTGCTGTCCATTCAGGTGAGAATACTTCCCAGTCAGGACTACCGCTCGCGAAGGCGCGCATATTGAATTCGTAACCAGGCATCTATCAAAGCGAATGCCTTCGTCGGCGATCCGATCGATATTTGGCGTCGGCACCACTTTTGACAAAGGATGCCCATAGGCAGAGATCGTCTGCCAAGTATGGTCATCCGGAAATATGAAGAGGATGTTTGGTTTGTCCTGGGCCAAGGCTCCCAAAGAGGAAAGCAGCATTGCAAACAGAACCAGTCTTAGGGAGGACCGGCTCGGTCCTCCGCATCGTCGCAAACGAATAATTCTTGATGGCCACAAAGAGGCACAAAGAAGCACAAAGATCTTGGGTGCTGAAATTCTCATTTTTTTCATCTGAGTCATCTGTGGAATCTGTGGTTAATATTCTCCGAATTTTTCATTTCGGTCTCCCGTCTACTTTCCAGTTTTTGTTAGCTCGATTCCCGTAATGGGGATAGTAATCCCATTCTATTGCTCCGCCTACGACGCGAGGATCCCGCGTCCGTTTCAAATGGGCGAATAACTGTTGCCGCAAATCGCTTTGAACATCTTCAAATCCTATCGCCCCTGCCACGTTCCGCATTTGATGCGGATCGTCAGCAATCACATATAATTCCTCTGCAGGATGCTTGCCGAAAGACAATTGCGCCAAATCGGCGATACCGTGCTTGTCCCTGTTTTCGACCATAAAGGTCTTGGTGGGCGAAGAATCGTATTCTCCAAACGGCATTAACCGATTGCAATCAGAAGGATCAGGTGAACCCGCTGGCCAACGGGTCGGTTCAAAATTATAGATGTACATGTAATCCTTCGTTCGGATCATTCGGCTAGGATAGCCCTTGCCTCCGGCACGGGCCCCGCTGTGGCGCTCGAATCCCACATAAGCGGCATCCCAATCCACGGGCTGCGAGCTCTGGAAGAGGCCCATAAGACTCCTGCCCGTCATCATATCCGGAACGGGAATTCCCGCCGCCTCCAGAAATGTGGGTGCCAAATCGCTCAAATTAACTGGGTCGTCCACCACCCGTCCAGCACGCTCGATGCCCTTTGGCCAGCGGATGGTAAGCGGGACGCGCGAGCCATCATCGTATAGAGTAGCCTTGCCTCGCGGAAACGGCATACCGTGGTCACTGGTCACGACAACGATGGTATTGTCGAGCAATCCGCGTTCCTCGACGATCTTCATCGCCCGGGCTACCACGGTATCGAAATGCTCGATCTCGACCAAATAGTCGGCGATGTCGCTACGGACCAACTCGTTGTCCGGAAAGATGGGCGGCACCACGATGTCGTCCAGGTTTTTGCCGGTAGCCACCCCTGAACCCGCTTCATAACGACGATGCGGCTCACTCGTCCCCAGCCAGAAACAAAAGGACTGATCCGCGTCTACGTCGGCCATAAAGTCCTCGAAATTCCCGGCGTAATCCGTGTTGCGAATGCCACTGAATGGCGCTTCAAGCGTCCTCTCGGAATAAAGCTTGCCCGCAGGGTTCTCGGTCCGACCTCCCGGCTCCAAACGTCCGGGGGCCCAGCCTTTTCCTGTATAGCCGATTGCGTAACCGGCTTTCTCAAGCTCTTCCGTGTAGGTCGCGAACTTAGCTTGCAAGGTACTCCAAATATTGCCCGCTTCCTCAAGGCGCCAGATGGGCTGCCCGGTAAGAATGGCGCTGCGCGAGGGACCGCAGGTCGGAGCATCACAATAGGAATGCGTAAACCGCAATCCTTCAGCCGCCACACGATCAAAGGCGGGCGTACTGACCACCGGATCTCCATTTGCCCCAGTGTGCGCCCAGGATTGGTCGTCGGAAATGCAGAAGAGAATGTTTGGACGGGCAACAGAGGACTTTGCACAAAGAAAATATACAACTAGAAGGCACAGCCAAGGTAGGGAGGACCGGCTCGGTCCTCCGAAACGCAAGCACGACCGGAGGACCGAGCCG
>JAJFLS010000060.1 GCA_021772595.1 Opitutales bacterium | reverse complement strand
ATCGCGGGGTAAACCCGCTCCTACACTGATCTATTGAAAGCTTCATTGGTAGGGTCCGGGCGCCGTCCCGGACTTACGCTCCGTCCAGTACGCGGCGCATCATCGATTCGCGCATTTCGATGCTTTCGCAGAGTTTCATCTGGACGCGGGCACGGTTCAGGTTTTGCGACTCGTAATTGACTTTAAAATACACATCGCCCGCCAGGTAGTCGGAAAAGAAACGCAAGCCCAGTTCGAAGGCGATCAGGCGCGTCGAATCGTATAGGTACTTCCGATCCCAGTCGGTCAGGAAATTCCGACCCTGCTTCAGGTAGCCCCTGACGAGCGCCTCGAAGAAATCCACGTCCACGAGCACGTCCTTCAAGTCCTTAGCCTCTTCGCCCGCAGGATTGCAGACCGACCGGACGCAGTCGCCGAAATCATAATGGACTAGTCCAGGCTTAACCGTATCCAAATCTATGATCGCCGTCCCCTTCCCCGTGATGTCGTCCATCATGATGTTCGTGATCTTCGGGTCGCCATGTATCGGGCGGTGATGCAGTTCCCCGCGGTTGACAGCGTCTTCGAGGACCGACGCGAACTCCCGCCTTTCCTGAATGAAGGCTTCGATTCGTCGTGCCTCGGACGAAGCCGCCAGTCGTTGCTGCGCGTCGTCGGATTGAATCACTTCGTCATGATATCTCAAATACCCCGGTGTAATGTGAAACCCCGGCAAGGTGTCCGCCAACCGGTCCGCCGGAAAGTCCGCGATCATTCGCTGGAAATGCCCCAACACGTAGCCTGCCTCGTGAGCGTGTTCCGGATTGAGCACCTTCTCATGAGAGGTCGCCGAGGCGATCATCGACAGCGCCCTCCAGTAGCCGCCCTTCTCGTCGCGATAGTAGTCCCTCCCATCCAAAGTCGGGATGACCCGCGGCAATTGCCAGATTCGATTGGACTTCGAAGCCTGCTCCTCCAAGCGCTCGTGGGCGTAGTCGGTAATGGCTTTCATGTTGGCCATGACGAGTGCCGGCTCGGGGAAAACCGCTCGGCTTATCTTCTGCAGGACGAACTGGACCTCTGAATACGTCGTTCGTTTAATGACGCGATAGGTATCGTTCACGTTCCCCGTATCGATGATCAATACGGTCACGACTTGGCCTGGCACTTCGAATTTGGCGGCAATTGTTTCGGGTGTCATAATTCGCGCTCTCGCGTGCCCACAAAACTACGACAGTTCGGATTCGCTTGTCTACCTCAAAGATCCTCCAAAGAAAATAGGGCTGCTTATCCCTAAGCAGCCGAGGAGCGTCGCTCGAGAGTTCTCGCTGATTTCTTTCAGATGCGCGCCGCATCCCGCTAAGCGCATGGCGCGTCAACTTATCGCATATTTCATGCAAACCTACACCGAGGATCCGGCGTGGAATCAATCGCCTGCAAGCAGGCTCCTACAAGCGGCGGACCGGGACGGTCTCGCCCTACCTCGCCCACTCTACGCGCACTCGGAAAAACCCGACGCCGTCATCTCCGGGTCGCTCGAACGCGTAACCTGACCCTGCATCGCTTGACACAGTCGAATGAGCATCAACCACTCTCCAAGGATCGGCTTGGCCGAGATCCGCAGAGCGTTCCAAAATGTAGATGCGTCCCTCCAGCAAGTCTTCCGCAGGGATCGCAATCCGAGTGCCGTTAAGCCCCACCGAAACGGGTGGCAGAAAGAGAATCGATTTCTCGTCAGGCAGAGTGCCCCACAAGAACTCGATGCGATTGGATAGCCCGTCTCCATCGGCATCTCCTTCGGCATCGTTCGGATCGTTCGCGGCGAAACCGTACGTATTTTCGAAACTGTCGCTCATCCCGTCGTTATCGGAATCACTATCCAGCGCCAGTCGCTCCAACAACAGGTCATCGACCAAGTAGACGTCATTCCTTCCTTCGTTGTCGCCCGCTTCCTGAAAAAGGACGCCGTTGTCGTCATGATGGAAAAACACACCGATGTAGTTCGAAGGATTCACGCCCGCCATCCCAAGCTCTTCAGTTGATACCTCGACTTCGAAAGCTCCGGCCATCCCCTCTGCGGGCTGATTCGTTTCGCCAAATACCGTCTCTTTGATTCGCATAACCATCGCTCCCGTCCCGGAATCGAACTCGCCAATACCGGCTATAAATCCGAGCGAATTTTCCAAGAGACTCTTAATCTCCCAGCTCCCGCTGAACCGATAACTGCGGCTCAAATCGATTGGCTGCTCCAAAAAGTAGCGAATCTCAACTTCGTCGAATCCCCAGCCGAGGCGCAGCGGGCTCCCGCCCGTTGACTCGATTGCGACCGAGCTGCCCGAATTGTCCCGCTGCCAACCGGTAGCATTGTCGAGATGCCAAGCGTTCGCGGGAAAAGGACTGTCCTGATTTCCTAGAATGCTCGTCTGGCTAAAATCTTCCGCCAACAGCTCCCGGTCTACGAATGGGTCCGCAGGAGCAGTCCTCGCTTCCGCGGGCGGGCTGTCTAACAATTCCTGATCGTCACGGTCCCGCATGGAAACCTGATAACGATACGCCGTATTCGGAAGCAACTCGGTGTCCTCATAAAAGCGATCGGCTTGCCAGCCGGAATCGCTTCCCCCGGCATTGCCGGATACTTCGGCGAAAAAATATTCGACCGGCTCGAAAACCCGAACCCCTTCCATTTGCGCCCGGCCGGAATCGATCTCCGCGGGCGCACTGTCAAACGAAGCCGTATCCGGCAAAGGCGGCCGGACATCCCCGGTTTCGACAGCGCCCAGGTCCGGAGCGCCAACGATCGGATTTCCAAAAAAGTCCTCCGCGACCTCGAGGCCGATTCGCAATCCGATCGCATCGCCAGGGATTTTTTCGATGACGATGCCCTTATCCTTAACGTTCTCGAAAAAGAATGCTTCGTAGTTCTCAGGTTCGATCCCGCCTTCGACCGCGAATCCCGGATCGCCGACCAAGGGCGCGCTATCGCCAACGGGAATGCCACTAGGCAAGAGATCCACGCGCTGATAGAGATTGTTCTCCCAAACCGTTCGATCCAGGGCATCCTGCGTCCATGCTGCCGACGTGTGGCTCGCAGTGGGCCCATCCAAAAAGAAAATATTGTTGGCCACGAGAAGGCCGCCAGTGGTGTTCTCCATCCTGAAGCCAGCCCGCTGGCCTTTCGAAACATAGATGGTGTTATTGTATATATAGCTGTTGAACGGTCCGTTTAGCGTATTGCCGCTTCCCACAAAGCCGCTGGTCCATAGCGTGTTCCCGTGGCCATTCGCGCCATTCTCGCCGGAAACGCGGGCGCCGTCATCGATACTGATATTGTATCGGTAGGCGCAGTTGTTGTTATTCCCGAGGATCTCCACAAATCCACCCTCGTTGTCCCAACTCAGATTATACTGCACCACCACGTCATTGCAGTTGAAATCAATGTGAGCCCCGCAAGAGTCGGCTCGTCCACGCGCATGCATGAAACGGTTCTTCTCGATCAGCACTCGGTCGCACGTCCACGGCCAGATGCCGCTCCCGCGACCATGCATGCGAGGATCAGAAAAGTCGCCCGATCCATCCACCGTGTTTCCACGAACCACTAGATCATCCACGCGACTCGGCTGCATGGCTGGTCCGCCAATGTGCTGCATGTAATTGTCCAAAATATCCACTTCTCTGATACGTCGCATCTCGATTGCCTTGAAGCCCATCCGGCGAATGTCGCAACCCTCCACGAGGAAATGGGACGAATCCGTCGCCTCAATACCCGATATACGAATTCCCGTTCCCAAGTAGGTCGTTGGATTCTTGCCTTCATGATCCGTATCGATTTCTGGATACACATCATGGATCTCCACATCCCGCACGTTGACATGGCCAACCGAATTGCCTGTGGTCGCATCGACTAGAACTCCGTAGCGTTCGTTGGCTGGCGAGCCGTCCACGGTCGCCCCGCCATCCGCCGAAATTTCAAGGTCGCGAACATCCACGTAATGCGAGTTCCGGATGTGCACGCCAGCCAAGTAGCCCGCCGCATTGATGAACGGTTTATCCCCGTCTCCGTAGCTAGCGATCTCGATAGGATTGCCGTCCGCGCCCGTCATTCCAAGCAATAGCAATTTTCCCGCAAACGTATCTCCGCGCTGAAGCAATATCCGATCGCCAGCGACATAGGCACCTGCGCTCGCCTTCGCCAGGCTCGCCCAGGCCTGGTCCGTTGCCGTCCCCGTATTGCCATCATCGCCCCCATCCGAATCTACATAATAGTCTGTTGCACAAGCGAATACGCACACTAATTGGCACCATACGCCAACCGTAAGAGTTTTGCAGTTCAAGTAGCTCATTCGATAATTTCAAACCGTCCGTCTGAAACCTACATTCTAGGTAACGGGATAAGCAGCTCTGCCAAGCAGGAATTTTTCGAGCAGCGGACGCGTATTTGCTGCTGGAGAAGACTAGAATATGGAAAACGGGATACGCGGCGGGCCACTACATGATCCCGCTTCGCGGCAACTTGATGAAATGATTAAGAGGATGGTGAAAAGTCGATTTCGTAGGTTTCGAAAGGTAGGGACCTGATCTCGGTGTCCTCGAGCTTCATCGGGCAGGACGCCAAGGCCAACGAGAACGTCCTGGAAAACCTCTCCAAGCATTGCAGATACGACAAGCGCAAGAGAAGGAACACCTTAGAGAAATGGGACTTGCTCGTTTCGCAAATGGAGGAGTTAAGTTGACGCGTATGCGCAGTCGCGGGTGAACGTTGTTAGGCAATTTTTATTAACAACGCTCATGCCTCCGACTTCGCTCTTCGAGAGCTATGGAGAGCACCCCATCAAGCCCCAAGAAAAGATGATGGCCGAAGGCTATCAAGCTTGCTCCTGATCGAAACGGCTATACTCTCTACCATCATGGCCCGCGTATTCCTCAGCTTCCTAGCGTGGAGCGTTGCGCTGATTAATTGCGCCTACGGACAACCCGATTCTCCGTCGACCGACGAAGGCGATTCGGTAACGGATCTATTGCATGCCCAACTAGCGGACGATGGCGGGGGATTCTTAAAAGCTCCCGATTTTAACGGGACCGAAAAACGCTCCGAGAGGGATAAAATGGTGAGCCGACAAATAGCCGCTCGAGGAGTGGAGGATCCTGATGTGCTGGCGGCTCTCCGGGCGGTCCCGCGCCATCGACTCGTGCCGGATGCATTAGCTCGGCACGCTTACGATGACCGTCCCCTGCCGATAGGTCACGGCCAAACCATATCCCAGCCTTACATCGTCGCTTTGATGACGGAGCTTTTGAAAGTGGGGCCAGAAGGCACAGTGCTGGAAGTAGGAACCGGTTCGGGCTACCAAGCGGCAATTTTGGGTCTTCTGGTTCGCCACGTCGTGAGCATCGAGATTATCGAATCCCTGGCCCGTCGGACCGCAGGAACGCTAGAGTCGTTAGGCTACCGGAATCTAACGTTGCTTCATGGCGATGGCTATTTCGGATACGAAGCGCAGGCGCCTTACGACGCGATTATCGTAACGGCCGCCGCCGAGCACATTCCGCCGCCGCTCGTGGCCCAGCTGAAACCGAAAGGTCGAATGCTCTTGCCGGTGGGGCGAAAAGGCTGGACCCAGAATCTAATTCTAGTCGAGAAGGACGAGAAAGGCCGAGTATCGACGCAAAACATCCTGCCAGTTCGATTTGTACCGCTAACTCGTAAAGATCAATGAAAGCGGGCGACAAGCCCGACCCGTTCGTCTACGGAGCCGTAAGCCTAATATCGGCTATAGCGCTTGCTTACGAAATCCTCCTCCTGCGCGTCTTCAGCTTCAGTCAATGGCACCACTTCGCTTCGCTGGCAGTGGCCCTCGCGCTCTTGGGCTTTGGAGCAGCCGGAACCGCTCTTACCTTGTTGAACGAACGAGCGATCCGCTGGGGAGACCGATTGTTTATGGGTGGGCTACTCATCGGAGCGCTTGGGATGGTCGCTGCCTTTTGGATTGGCCAGTTGGTCGCGGTACGTCCGCTGTTTGCCGTCTGGGATTTCCGGGAGCTTGGAAAATTGCTTCTGGTTGATTTCGCTTCCTTCGTGCCGTTCTTTGGATTCGCTCTGTCGATCGGTCAGGTTTTCGTACGGTGGCCAGAATACACTTCCCGCCTTTATGCCGCCAACCTACTCGGCTCCGGAGCAGGCAGTTTAGTGGCGGTCTTATTGCTCTCAACGCTTTACTTGGAAACGGCGCTGATGTGCCTTCCCCTCGCCACTTTCGCAATGGGTTGCGCCTATAACTGGGCGCGACGTTCCAGCGCGACGATCATCGGAAGCTATGCGAGCGGAGCGGTCTTGCTGGGGATCTGGATGCTGGATGGCATACAACCTCTCCCGTTATCCGATTTCAAGGAGCTTGCCTACTTGCTAGACCCGCCAAATGCAAAGGTCTTGGAACGGCGCCCCGGCCTACGCTCGGAGGTTAGAGTTGTGCAATCCGACTATGCTCGATCAGCGCCCGGCTTGGGTATTCAGTGGATGGGCACCATCCCTGCTCATGACGTATTGGTTTTGGGGGCCGACCGAACTTTGCCGCTCCCAAGAAAAGGAACATCGCAATCCTATCGCCAAGCGACCTTGGCGTACCTGCCGTTTTCATTGAGACCAAGCGGACAGGCGGCTTGGCTTGGAGCCAGTAGCTGGCTGCCCCCGGACAACGGGCGTCCCATCTCCTGGATCGTCGAAAATCCGCAGGCATTGAAGCTCATGCAATCTCGCGTCGCAACTAAGAGCTGGAAATACGTGAAAAACGTATGTCGCCTATTCCTGGATACGACTGATCAGCGTTTTTCCATCGTCTTTTTCAGTCGCGCCGCAGATGCAAGAGACGCGGCTAGCGAAGACTACCTGCTTACAGTGGAAGGCTTGAAAGCCGGACTTTCATGTCTTGAGGAAAAGGGCATTGCGGCAATTCCGCTTACTCTGTCGTATCCGCCTCGCTACGCTCCCAAGCTCCTCGCCACCGCGGCCCAGGCCCTTAGCGAATCTTCCAGCGCTGCTCCTTGGCAGCGGGCCGTCATGCTGCGATCCCTACACTCCGGGTTGCTGTTGTTGTCCAATCAGCCTTTCCCGCCGGAGGACATTGGAAATATCCGCGCCTTCGCGGAACG